>JAPLZT010000123.1:11446-12011 GCA_026394855.1 Candidatus Woesebacteria bacterium | reverse complement strand
TAGGTCGAATGTTTTGATATTGTCTCTTCTATGGTATTCAAAACATCTGTGAAACCTGTGTTCCTTGAAAAAATGACAATTGATGCATAATTCCTTCTCCAAGTAAGATATTTAAAAAGCTGGTCAATCGATTCAAGAAAAAGTTTTTCTCCGTCCCAAAACTTGCATTCGGCAATAAATATCTCACCCTTTTGAATTCTCAAATGTATATCTGTTTTCCCGAGTTTGCTAAAGGTTTCGCCAGTAGCATTCCCTTCAAAGATTGTGTTCAGATGTGTAAGCATAATATCCCTCAGGTCTTCTTCCTCAAGCTTACTTCCGTAAACTGTCGGGTTTAATTCAAACTGCATTCCACTATTTTCCATAATGTCGAGAATTTGACTAACATATTTCTTATCAAGAACGAACTCTTCTTTTGGATTTACAATTGGCCTTTTAAGTTCCTCTACTTGCTTCCTGACATGAAGGTCTACAATTGGCACTTCTGAAATATCCTTGGTCTTAAGTGGAATGTTTATCTTTTGAAGTATTCCTTCAAACTCAGTTTCAAAAGTCCCAAGTTTTT
>JAPLZT010000123.1:0-11418 GCA_026394855.1 Candidatus Woesebacteria bacterium | reverse complement strand
TTTTCTTTCTTTCTTCAATTTGTGCTCGGATTGCATTTTTCACCTCCTCGTTACCACTTAAAATTTCTGGATTACGTTTGTCTATAAGACCTTTGATAAAATTGACATCATTTTCTAATTCGTTTGGGGTTGTAACAAATTTTACGCTTCCGTCTCTTTCGTCATATTCGGTTTTTATTGCATGTAAGACTCGGGATGAGGCCTCATACAATAAAGAATTGTCTAAATTTGGATGTGGTTTGAAGTAGATTGTCATCTCAATTTGGTTTTGGTCGGTTGTTCTGGGATATCCGGCAAAATCTTCATACTCGACTTGCGAAGTAATACGTTTAGGCACCGCAGGTCTTTCTGGGTCTAACTCTAATGAGGGAATGAAGTATTCTTTTGCGAGATATTCTACAAGCTCCTCCACATCTGCACCTAGTATCCATTTATCATCCTCCTCTTTCAGTTTTTGGGGAATAATGTTTGTTATCAGATGGTGAAACAAAGTTGATAGGTATTGTTGTCCTCCTCCTAATATAATTTCCATTCTGCTGATTATACTTCGTTTTCCTTAGGATATTAAGGCTGGATAATTTTTATTTTAATAATTTGGGGCACTTTTCAAAAAAATGTCTCGAAAGGCAACAGCCTAATAATGTCTAAATTTCTCAAAGGTCAAATTTTAATAATTTTATCGATTTCCTTTTGCCCTATTGTGTGTCTTGCACAACATCTGGCAGTTACTAGCAGACGTCGCACCGCCTTTACTCCATGCCGCGACGTGATCGGCATCCATTTCATCTAACTTCCAGACTTTCCCCTTATTAACATCGTGTCCTATGGCGCAATGCGGACAGTTAGATTCGCCCTTAGCTTCAGCCGTTGAAGTCTGTTTCGTATACACTGATTTTTTAGTCGCATCGTCAAATACGCGTACCTCCAGCAATTTCGTGTCAACTGAGCCTCCGAGAATATACTCAAAAATTCCCCTGCGATTTCTGACATAAGGATCCGCGTAGAGCTTTTGTACCTCGGCTGACACCTTAATCGGGTTATAGGCTTTCTTATGATATTCTTCATACAGTCTTCCCCACATTAATCCGCGCATCTCACTTTCAACGTCGGTAAATACGCTAGACCTTTACTTACCCAATCAAGAGCACATTCTAAAAACTCTTGTCGGTTGGCGCTGCCCTTAATATAAGCACTCCATTTTTGGATATTGGCGTTTTGAGTGTTGCTAAACTCTTCTTTACATAATGTTACAAATGGCCCTGAATATATTGCGTTTAACAACTCTTGAGAGCTAAGCGGTACTCCAGCTATATTTATAGTTTCAAACCACTTTTTTATTTCACTCTCAACGCCCTCGCATTCGTAAATAAGAAGTTTTGTTTCCAAAATTTTGGCCTGTTTATCTTTTGCCATTCCGCCAAAATATTGCTCCATGCCGCTTTCGTCTTTTATTGCAAATTTGTCATTTATAAACCGCCCCAGACTAGTGATGCGTTGTTGACCATCCAAAACTTCCAGATTATCTTCACTCACTTTATTGAAATAAATCAATCCTATTGGATAGCCTTTCAGGATTGATTCGATGACAGCCATTTCTTTTTTGCCTCCATCGGAAGAATAGATATAATTGCGTTGATATTCAGGCTGGATAGTTAGTTTACCGCTCAAGCCAAACAAACCCTTGCCCTCAAGTTCGTTATAGACAAACCCTTCGCAAATATCCTTAACAGTAATGTTGGTTATTAAAATTGTTTTCATATTATTTTTTCTTTTTAATTAAAATTCTCGCATATATTTTTTTACCATTTATATATGGATAACCATGATTAAATTCGTCTATTTTTGTAGTAACCATTTGTCCAATAAGTTCAAATTGTTCAGGATTGTATTTGTCAAGAAATGTTATTGGCACGCCCATTACGCCACGATAATCCCTTGGGACAGCATCGGTAAAAGGCACTTCTATGGCATCGTAATTGTCATATTTATCATAGGCTTTTTTGCCTTTGATTTCTTTGTGTTTGCTGTATTTCAAATTATCTTCCATGGTCATTAGTGGCAACGGTTGATGGCGGCGTCCATGGTCAATATTAGTAAGCCACAAACAGCTATTGGTGGCAACAATTCTATCTCCATTTTCATCTATTCGAGCTTCTGTTCCGTACAACTTGTAGGATTTTGGTACAATAAATCCAGAAATCCACCTTCCCATTCCATTACCAAGCCATGTTTCATTATTCTTAATTTTTTGAAATATCTCTTTATAGGCTATGCAATTAATATTTCCGATAATTAAAAATTTCTTATTGTAATCAAAAAGTTGTTTAACATATTCGCGAAAAAGACTGAACGGAGGATTTGTTACCACAATGTCAGATTGTTTAAGCAAATTTATACATTCATCGCTACGGAAGTCACCATCACCGTCTAGTGGCGTCCATTCGTTATTTTTATTTACCTTTAATTGCTTGGCAACATCCTTCAAGTTGAACTCGCCGTCGCCGTCTATGTCGCACACTTCGCTCACAATGAATTTGTTGGCCGTTATCTTGGGACGGCCTTTTAATTTCGGGAGAGTCTTGTCATCACCAAACAGTTGCAGCTGAGTGTTGGCTACAGGCGAGGGTTTGTAACTAGTGGTTATAAGCTGTTTCAATTTAAGCTTGTTGAAATTAAGCACAAAATAACGAAAAAAGTTACTCTCAAACGGATCATCGCAGTTACAATACACCACCTTGCCTCGAAATACGTCGGGGTTATATTCCAGATACTTTTCAATCTCTTTTTGGATATCGCTGTACTGTGTATAAAATTCGTCGTTTTTTGCTGCCTTTGCCGCTTGCAAATTACTATTGGCCATATCTGCCCATATTTTAGCACTTTCAGCTTCAACTTGTTATACAACCCACACCAAGTCAAACAAAGTCACACTAACTCGATAAAAGTCCGAAAGTATTTGGGAAATCGCTCTATATTCATAACAAAGAGGTCTGTGGGGCACTAATTAAATAGTCTGTTTGATATAATTTTACTATATGACCGATTATAGATTTTCGATAAGAATAAATGATAAAGGTGGCGTGCCCTTCAGAGACTACACTCCTGAAATACTTAGGAAACTTTTTCTTGAATCTAAGACTGGAGCTAATTTTGAGTTGATGTCTCTAATTGAGGGGCTTACTTTTCTAGGCTATTTCATTTATTGTAACGTTTCAAAACAGCCGGAAAAATATGACAAGGTGCTTAAAAATACCAAAGAAGGATCTTTTGCGTCAGTTATAGATAAACTATTTGAAGTGAAAGTTATTACGGAGGATATGCAATTGCAACTTCATCAGTACCGAGAAAAAAGAAACTCCGTTGTACATAACTGGTTAAATTTTAAAGATCCATTAAATTCTGATTTCAGGAGCTATTCTTACGATGAGGCGCTGGACCAGTTATTTGTTTGTGGAATGGAAACTCTTGGTATGCTACACAAAGAAATTGTCCCCTCAAAAGATACATGGTCAGAGTATGTTAAAAAGGTCTCTGGAAAGAGCGTGATATAATAAATATATAGAGTAATATAGCTCACTGAAAGGCGGGCTTTCTTTGTTTAGAAAGGAGGTTAATCTATGAAAACTTATTTTATTAAACTTAAGTCAGGATTAAGTAGCAAGTTGAACGCTGAGGATGAAAAATCTCTACGGCTTAAAATAAACAGCGGGCATTATGGGATTCTCCCCGTTAGAGGCCAAGTCCGTGAATTGATTACAACTGAAAATGTTGCTGAAATTGTCGAAGTTGAAGATCAGGGCATAAAGAAGTAGTTGTATTCGTCAAAAATAAAATGTCCGGATGGCCTATTAAGGAGAATGTCTGCAATCTGCCAAGCATCCATATCTTCCGAAATTCTATACTCGGCATTTGTGTCAATTGTACGGTTTTTATCAACAATAATTGCTTTATCACTGGGAGTAACATCCTTTGTGTGCTCCAGTGCATATCGCAGTGAATTTTCATCCCGCACGAAGCCATAATAGGCAAGATTACTGATTAGCCCAGCCAGAGTTGTGTTAGTGCTAATTCGAAGATCCACTGTTCCGTCAACGCCAGGCTTTGATCTGATTTCGGAAGCTTCCAATGACGTCATATGCAATCTTTCAATAAAATAGTCTTCAACTTTCTTTGGAGAGTTCCAACTTCTTCCGGGTGCTTTGAAATTATCCATATTTGGTTTTTTAGGCAAGAAAAACGCTAAAACTCCAAGAACCAAAAGAACCCCGCCGATAGTCAAATACCTGTTATTGAGGAGCTTTTTGGTCATATCCAGTCAATTATATCCCATGACAGCTATTTAAGCTGACATATCAAATCTTTGATTTGCTATAAACTCAAACAAAGTAGGGATTCGAACGGAGGTTTTTTGAGGGTAGAAGACGGTTATGACATCTTTGAGATGACATGTCAGCAAATGCTGTCATATTCCTCGTCTTTCAAAATAGCACTTTTGAAGGAAAACACGGGCTTTTCTAGAGAACCGAGTCACTGGGGTGCAATGGATTGTCCTTCGGCAAACTCAGGATCTCGTCAGACTCGAGCTGCGGGGCAGGGATTTGAACCCCGATCTCGTCCTCCAGAGGGACGCGTGCAACCATTACACCACCCCGCACCATACTTCCTAAATCTTATTAGGTTTCCAAAGTATTTTACCTCTTCCTTCTTACGTAGTCTAATTGCATAAGATCTAACCTCGGGATGGAAACCTAAATCTATTAAGGATTTGCTAACAAATTTGAGAAGAGATGTATTCTTATTACTAAAGGCAAAATTGTAAGTATATGTTGGTAAATGAATAGACAAAGAACCTTCCGCTTCATAAAGACCTCTAAGACACGCCAATAAATATTTTCTATTAGTTCTAATCCAAGATGGTATTTTAATTCTAATTTTGCCACGGTTTCCTGAAGGAACTTTTAATCTTTTCGAAATATATTTTTGATAAAACGAAACCCTAACCATATTTGCATAACTAGTCTTTTTAACCGCCGGTTTTTTAGAAAAAACTTTTTCGACAATTAAGGTAGTGAAATCAATGAGTTTTGGTTTATCTGTTCCTAACGCAATAGTAATTTTTTCTGTTCTGGGAAATTTATCAATATGGCCATCTCCCAAAACTAAACCAAACAAAAACGCAAAGTTAAGATCTTTTTTTAAACTTGGGTATGACGAAGGAATTAATCCAATCTTTCTGGCATTAATCCGCCAATTAGAAAAGTTGTCGATTTTCTTTCTCTTAAAAGTATCAGAAATTTTCTTCACGCTTAAATCCGTATATTTGTTTTTACCCTTACACCATGGAGGAGGACGTTTCTTTAAACTTTCGCGCCACTTTAAATACCTAGGATCATTCTTTGGCAACAAACACGGAGAAGTAAGAATAAATTTTCTCTTTACCACAATTAATTATACCATTAGACGATCCCGCAATATAGGGCTATTTTACCATTTAGTTGCTAAATGGCCAAGCTTTGCTTACCACGAAATTTAGCTACTTGCCCTTAATTAGTTGAAGAAGTTCGGTTTTTAGCTTTCCCATTTCTAATTTCAAGAAATCTTCAATATCTTCTCCTACTTTTTCTGTTAAAAACTTGAAAAGTCCTTCGTCCTGCGGAGCTTTTTCAAACTTTTCCAAAAATTCATGATGATTTTTTTCGGGAAGCTTTTCCAATACGCATCCCATTAATTTATGGTGAATTATTTCATCTACCTCTCGCCAGAGTTCTTCTTTTTCTTCAGGAGTTTTAGCAACCTTTTTAATCTCTGCTTCAACTTCATCAAAAACTATTATTTTGTCCCAGAAAATTTTTGACATTTTAATTTAAGTTTGTTTTACCAACAAAGTTGGCCAATTTCCTGTCCATGCGGCAGGCCCTGAATCCGCAATTGCCGCAACAACCGCGTTTCCATTATTTGTATTAACTATTAATACTTTCCTGTATTTATACCATTCTCTTAAATATCTAACCCTTATATTCCAGTCGGGGAGATATAGTGTTTGAACTACGGCATACCATTTTTCCGTTTCATCTAAACTACTTGTCAGATTTTCCCTGGAGTTGGCAAAATATCCCCAAGCCCCAAGTCCCGGTGCCATGCCTTCATCGCCTGTCGGAATTTTCGGGTGATTGACGATATTGTCCCCGGGATATCTTGCTAAGTGCTGCTCTGCACCGATATAACCATATGTTGTATTAAGATGTTCCCCTTCCAAATTTGCCTTTGCTTTAACTCCGATTACCTTATCAAAAACCTGTTCCAGTTTTTTTTCTTCACCCCCTGTTAATGGTCTTGCCCTTTCAGGGAGAATTCCTTTTAAAACATCTATTAAAAATTTCTGAGGTAAGTCATTTGCAGAATCTTTAAGATTATTAACCGATGAAATCATTTCAGTAATCGAAGGAAGATCTTTTACTGTCCCTGGAGGAGCAAAAAGAAGTGTTCCGGTTAAAGCTCCCGCTCCGATTATTTTTGCAGAGTGTTCTCTGATTTTCCCCAGGTCTATTCCTTTATCGGTTAGAAATTTATTTACTTCAGGAAACTTTTCTGAAAAAGATTGTCTTACCTCAAGATTTTTCAGTTTAAGTTTATTACGGAGATAATCCTGCGTAATCATGTCGGCAGAGCTTTTCATAGTTATTAGTTATTACTTATTACTTTTTTGAGCCTTTCGATACTTTCTTCTTTTCCTAATATTTCGATTGATTCGTTAATGGGAGGGGTAAATTTACTTCCTGCTATGGCGATTCTTAGATCCATGAAAAAATCCCCTACCTTAAAACCATTTTCTTCCGGAATTTTATCCAGCAGAATTCCTCTTTCTAATGCTTCAACTGCTTTTGATAGATGTTCTTTATAGTTTTTACCCAAAAGGGTTTTGTCTACCTCTTTTTTCTCAAAGAAAAATCCGGCAAAGGAGGAAAAATCGGAGAGCTTGGCAATTCTTTCCTTAACAAGTGGAACAATTTTGCTTAATAGTTCCATATCGGTATTTTCGGGAAGAAATCCGTTCTTTAGAAGTTCTATTAATTCTTTATCAGTCTTTTGTCTAATATAATGTCCATTAAACCAGTTCAATTTGTTATAGAAAAACCTTGGATTTGCATCCTGAAATCCGTTTATATCAAAATTTTTTACAAACTCTCCAAGTGAAAAAAGTTCGCGATTATCTTTTGGTGCCCAACCGAGAAGCATGACAAAATTTAGTATTGCTTCAGGTAGATATCCCATGTCTAAAAATTGCTCCACAAAAACCGAATCACGCCGTTTACTCAATTTTTTTCCGGTTTCGGCTGAAAGAATATCTGTTAAATGTCCGATTTCCGGCCTTTTTCCTCCAAGGTAATCAAAAACTAAAAGATGAATTGGGGTAGATGGCAACCAATCATGACCCCGTAAAATGTGACTTATTTTCATACTCAGGTCATCTACCATCGCCGCAAGATGATAAGTTGGAAACCCGTCTGATTTCAGAAGTGTGGCATCGTAAACCGTATCCGTATTCCACGAAATTTCCTTTTTATGAACAAAATCACAATAAGAAACAACTTTGTCGTCAGGAACTTTTAATTTAATTGCACCAGACTTTAGACTTTTATTCCTGCACGGGTCACGCAGTTCTTGCGAAAATCCTTCCAACTTTGCATTTTTGGGTTTGCAATCACAGTAAAATGCGTGACCATCCTTGACCAATTTCTTAGCTGCGCTTGAATATAAAGGAAGCCTTTCACTCTGAGTATAAAATTCATCCCAAGTCAAACCAAATTTTTTCAAGGTGGTTTGCAAAGCTTCTAGTGCTCCCGGTACTTCCCTTTTTTGATCAGTATCTTCAATTCGAAGTAAAAAATCTCCACCATTATGTTTTGCTAGTGCGTACGCATATAAAGCAGTCCTTAGACTTCCGATATGTAAAAATCCGGTTGGGCTTGGAGCAAAGCGCGTTCTAATCTTATCCATTTTCAGCTTTGATTTTATCATATACAATAGACTTATGTCCTCACTGACCCAAACAGCAATTGTCACAAGAAAGATAATTAGGTACGGAATCTTTGCCATTATCTTTCTAATTGTTGGAAGAATTCTTTTAACCGGCGCAGTTTCCTTATACAAAAAACTCTTTCCTGCTCCACCGCCGCCCCCAACCGTAACTTATGGAAAACTTTCAAAACTTGCTTTTCCTGAAGTCGGTATTCCGCAAGGCGTTTCTTTTACTCTGGAAACAACGGAAGGAACTTTACCTAAAATGCCTACCCAGACGAAAGTCTTCTTTATGCCTAAACCATCATCCAACCTTCTTTCTCTTTCCGCTGCCCAAAACAAAGCAGAAAGCCTTGGTTTTAATCCAAATGGAGAGCAATTATCACCAACCACATACAGATTCCCCAACAAAGACAATCCTTCGACACTTGAGATAAATATAGTCTCAGGAGTATTTTCCATAAGCTATGATTTAAAAACTGATTCCGAGCCAATTTCTGTTCGTCCTCCGGTTTCCGAAATTGCCGCATCCCAAGTCAGATCATATCTTTCATCTGCCAACCTTCTTCCCGCCGATTTGACAGGAACAACAAAAGCTGAATACTTAAAACTTAATAACGATAAATTTGTTACGGCAATCTCACAATCCGAAGCAGATTTGGTTAAAATAAACCTTTTTAGAAAAAACTATGATAATCTTCCGGCTGTTACCCCTGATCCAAATGCTGCCAATGTCTGGTTTATAGTAAGCGGAGTAACAAACAGAGGAAAACAAATAGTTGCAGCGGAGTTCCATTACTTCACAGTTGATGAAAGCCAATTTTCAACCTACCCTATAAAAACATCAGAAACCGCATGGAAAGAATTTACGGAAGGCAAAGCTTCCACAGCAAATGCAGGAGTTAATAAAGAAGGAGACAGTATTAAAATAAGAAAAGTTTATTTAGCTTACTTTGATCCAGGTATCCAAATAGACTTCTTTGAACCAGTTTATGTTTTTGAGGGAGATAACGGATATGTCGCCTACCTTCCGGCAGTCACGAATGATTACTACGGTCAGTAGAACAAAATAAACAAATCTGCAAATAACCAAATCTGCAAATAAATGTTTGAATGATTTAATAATTAAATAATTTGAAATTTATTTGTAATTTGAACAATTTGTTTATTCGCTTATTGCGGTCCCTTTACTTCTTGCCAGGAGTAGTTAGCAAATATCCAAGTTATTAGTTCCTTAGTTTCTCCAAATCTATCCTGACTTCCTAAAACCGCAATCATAATTTTATGACTATCTCTTTCTATATATGTAACAAGGTTTTCTCTTGCGTTTTCTGTCCAGCCGGTTTTAACTCCCAAAACTCCGGAAACCTGACCCAACAGTTTATTAACACTAATAAGTTTATGAACAATTTTCCCATCAATGCTTTTAACCGTAATTTCTTTAGTTGCAACAATTTTAGCAAACTCCGGATTCTTCATTGCGTATGTGGATACTCTAATTAAATCCCTTGCTGTGGAAACTATATGATCTCCGTTTCCGTCAAGTCCTGAAGGATTTGTAAAATTGGTATTTTCCAGATACAGACTCTTTGCAAAATTATTCATGGCTAAAATAAAAGCATTACGGCCACCAATATAATTTTGAGCCAAAGCTTCTGCCGCATCATTTGCCGAATAAACTAAAAGACCATACAAAAGATCAGAAACTTTTATTTTTTCTCCCTTTTTAAGTCCCATCTTTTGTCCCTCAATGACGATATTACCTATTTCGATAACATCGTCTTTATTAAATGAATTCATAGCGACAAGTGCGGTAACTATCTTTGTTGTTGATGCAGGAAGAAGTGCTTTATCCGCATCTTTTTCAAAAAGGGAAACTCCGGAGATCAAATCAACAACTAAAACCCCTTGAGCGGAAAATATGGGAAATGTAGCATCTTTAGAAATAATCGGATTCGGAGGAAACTGCCTTTTCGCAAGAACTTTATTAATTTCTTGGTAAACCGTTGTTCCAACCGGGCTTAGAGCAAGGGCATATGATGCAATAAAAACAAACGAAAGCATTAAAAAATAAAGATAATTATTCTTCTTTGTCAGGAGTTTTTTCATTTCGTAACCTTTATTTTTAATTCTTTGAGTTGTTCTTCTGTTGCCTTGCTTGGAGCATCAAGAACAGATGTCTGGCCGGAAGACGAAGTTGGAAATGCTATAACTTCACGAACATTCGGCTCTCCTTGAATGACCATCATAAATCTATCAAGTCCCGGAGCAATACCTCCATGAGGAGGAACGCCGTAAGAAAACGCTGTTAACATGTGATCAAACTCTTTCTTTTGCTCTTCTGAAAACCCAATAAGTTCAAATACTTTTTCCTGAATTTCAGATTGATGGATTCTAATACTTCCGCCGCCTACTTCAAATCCGTTTAAAACCAAATCGTGCTGCAAACCTCTTACTTTGGAAGGATTAGTGCCCAAAAGTTTAATATCATCGGGGTGAGGGGCAGTAAACATATGGTGCGATGGTGCAAATTTTGCGGAACCTGACCCATAAAAGTAGTCTTCTTTTGATTGTTCTGTAAAAAGAGGAAAATCAACAACCCAAGCGAAAGCAAGCTCGTCAGGATCACTTTTATCTTTCCTTAAATCAGGTTTATCGCTTCCATATTTTTCTTTGGCTACCTTGTGAGAAATTCTCGGCCAAGGAGTTTGAGAAATTTTCTTGTTTGGAAAAAGTTTTTTGACAAGTTCTGTAAACATAGATTCCGTAAACTGCAATATATCCTCTTGTGTCACAAATGACATTTCCATATCAAGCTGGGTGAATTCTCCATAAGCTCTATCTTTTCTTGGATCCTCATCTCTAAAACATCGAGCGATTTGAAAGTATCTTTCAAATCCGGCAACCATCAATAATTGTTTATATTGTTGAGGTGATTGGGGAAGTGCATAGAATTTACCAGATTGGAGTCTTGATGGTACTAAGAAATCACGAGCTCCCTCAGGAGTAGTTTTGGTAAGAATCGGAGTTTCAATTTCGACAAAATCGCGGGAGGTTAGCCACTCTCTTAAAAAACTTGTTACTTTTGATCTTATTCGAATATTTTTAGCCATTCTCTTTCTTCGAAGATCAAGATATCTATATTTACACCGAACCATCTCTTCAATTTCATACCCATCTCCGTCAAGAGGAAAAGGCATTTCTTTGGAAGAAGATATAACAGTAAGTTTTTCTATTTGAATTTCGACTTTACCTGTTTCTAAATTTGGATTAACTAGCTTCTCAGGGCGGTTTGAAACAGTCCCCAATATCTCAATAACAGATTCTGGAGATACCTTTGTAATATTCCGTCCGACACATTGCATAATTCCACTTCGGTCCCTTAAATCAATGAATGTA
>JAPLZT010000001.1 GCA_026394855.1 Candidatus Woesebacteria bacterium | reverse complement strand
AATGCAAACTCAGTAAAAAAAATATCAGAGTTATGCGCGTTTCCGGGGCAGTTGAATTACCTTTCGCTTTACATAAACTCGGGCGATCAGAAAAACCTGATTTTATGGTGGCTTTAGGATGTGTCATTCAAGGAGATACTCCACACTTTGATTATGTGTGTAAAATGGCGCAAGAGGGAATTTTAAAAATTATGCTGGAAGATAATATACCAGTTGGTTTTGGTATTCTAACTGTGAATAATTTGAAACAAGCGAAACAAAGGATTCATGTCGGAGGCGAAGCGGCCTTAGCGGCGCTGGAACTTGCTTTGATGAAATAAAAATTAGTATCGTTAATTTATGCATATGCAAATTTTAGCGATAATTATAAAAATTTAAATTAGAAAAGCCAACAATATTCCTCCTTTCGGTTTGCTGGCTTTTTTGGAAGTTTATCAGGACCTTTCAACCTGTTGTTCGGATCGCGCCGAACGCGCTTACTTCTACTTCTTTTTGGGTTCTTCTGAATCACAGTCAGTTACTCGGAAAAAACAGTTGCTTCCTCCAAGGTGACAAACTGCTCCTCTTGATGTAACCAAGTAAAGTAAGGTATCTTGGTCGCAATCTATCCAAATCTCTTTTACTTTCAGCGGGTTGCCCGATGTTTCTCCCTTTTTCCAGAGTTTTTTTCTGGAACGAGACCAAAAGTGGGCGAATCCAGTTTCCAGGGTGAGGTTATAGGCTTCGTCATTGGCATAGGCGAGCATCAAGACTCTGCCTCCCTGATTTTGGTTGTATTCTTGAACAATTACTGGTACCAACCCGTCTTGTTTTGCAAAGTCAGGTTGAATGTAGTTTGTCTTAGTGATAGTCATTTTTTCCTTTCAAAGAACAACTCATCCCAAATGGTGGGTGACCATAGCGTTTCGAAGGAAAACGCAAAACCCCTTCTCAAACTTGAGAAGGGGTTAGTTTCGAAAAATGTATTTACGAATTCAAATACAACCCTTTCCCAAGTTTGGAAGAGTTGTGATGACTTGTCCTGAGCGTAGTCGAAGGATTTAAGCGGGTCAAAATTAAACGATATCCGCCGAGTGAACCATTGAGCCATTTAGCTATTCGAGCGATGGTGGTAGAAGACAAGCCAGTTTTTTCAATAATGCCTTTATATTGCTCGTCTGTAGAGAGCAGGCGAGCGGCTTCAAGACGATTGGCAAATTCTTGAATTTCGCTTTCGGTCATAAGATCACGCAGGAATTTTTCTGCTTCCCCTTTATTTTCCAAAGCCAAAAATGCATCCACTAATCGGCGGTTTTTCCTTTCAGACCAATCAACTTTTGGCCCGATGCCCTGTATCATTTTGACAGTTTTAATTGTTGTGTTTTTATTTATTCCTTTACTCATACCACTACTTTAGCAAACTAAAGTACTTTAGTCAAGTAAAGTAGGTAAAAGGAGTGTGGATAACTATTTTTCCCCATATTATATAATTTATTTGTGGTCAAAAAAATTATTTTAAAATTAATGACAAGATCAATATTGATTTAAGTTCTGAAGAATCGCGACGATTTGAGTTTAAAATTCCTGTTCAAGAAATGCAAGTAACTCTGTATAAAAATATTGCAATTTTTATTGTAACTTTGATTGTAGAACAAATAGGAAGAATTCCCTCAGTTGATGATCCAGGATGGACAGGAAATTTTAATGATGATACGGAACAGAT
>JAPLZT010000058.1 GCA_026394855.1 Candidatus Woesebacteria bacterium | reverse complement strand
GAGGGCTTGACGTTTGCCTGATTCAGTTACTCCCGCAAGTTCAAGATAACGTTCTGTGGTTGATAATCTTTTGTGCCCTGAAACTTGGGAAAGAAGAACAAGGTCAACTCCTGCTTTAATGCTCTCAATCATGAAAGTTGTTCTTAAGTCATTTACTGAATAGTTTGGAATTTCTGCCCTTTGCATATATCTGTCAATTGCAGCTCTAATATTTCTTACTGCAATTGGTTTTCCGGTTTTTGAGATAAAGACATACCCGGATTCTACCTTAGGACGATTAGCTATGTATGCATTCAAGGCATCTTTTGCCGGTTTATTGAGAGGAATTGTTCTCTCTGCTTGTGTTGCATATGCTTCAACTTTTAAAGTTGCCTCTTTAACATCCACAGTTTTAAGGTTAGCCACCTCTGAAATTCTCATTCCTGTTTGCAAGATCAGTTCTATCATTGCGGCAATTCTGGTATCTGCCCTTACTACATCTCTTAAAGCTCTATATTCAAGTTGTGAGAGGAATTTAGGAAGAGAGCTTTCTACTTTGGGGTGGGATACCGCATTTGATGCATCGGTTGTGGAAAGACCTTCCGAAACAAGCCATCTAAAGAAAGTTTTAATTGCGTTTAGTTTTCTGGAAACCGATTTTGGCGTGTATTTTTGTGATAAAAGAGTATCGCGGAATGATTCTAAATCAGCTGATATAACCTGATCCAAAAGCGGTTTATTTTTGGTAAGAAGAAAAGCTACCAGCTGTTCCAGATCTGCCCTATATGCAATAACTGTAGAGGGGGATCTTCCTTTAACTTTTAAGCTTTCAATGAACCTAGGGACTAGGCTTCTAATTGTCTCTTGTGTCATAATGAACCCATATTATATTCCGAATTGTATTGAAGTCAACACTATGAGCCATATCTTAATAAGTGAAAAACTAAAGCAAAAATTTATAAAAGTAAGAGTTTATGCCTTAATCTTATTCGTTTTTCTTTTTGGTCTTTCGCTTTTTAGAAACATTTTAAAGATAAATGAAGCTAAAAATAGGATACAAAGAGAAAAAGAGAAAGTCATAAAACTTGAGGAAGAGGGAAGGGTTTTGGAAGAAGAACTTAAAAAGATGCAGGGAAATGAATACTTGGAAAGTCAGTTAAGAGATAAACTGGGACTGGCCAAAAAGGGGGAGAGCGTAGTAATCTTGCCCGATCCCGAAACTCTTAAGAGTTTGGTTCCCGAAATTCCAGACGAAAAAGATTACCTTCCAGACCCACCTTATAAGAAATGGTTAAAACTTTTTGATATCAAGATATAAGCGAAGCTTGAAACGATTACATTATGACGTTTTTAAAGAAAGAAGAAGATTTTATATGCAGAGTTTGCGGAATAAAAGTAAAAGGAACGGGCTATACTAATCATTGTCCGAATTGTCTTTTCAGCTTACATGTAGATGAAGAAGTTCCGGGGGATAGAGCCTCAAACTGCAAGGGACTTATGGAACCAATAAGAGCTGAGATAGAAAGTGGGAAGTATATCCTTACTCATAAATGCCAGAAATGTAAAAAAGTAACGAAAAACAAAACTTCAGAAAACGATAATTTTGAAGAAATACTTAAACTTTTTTGAGTTGAGATCGCTCAATCTCCGTCTCTTTCTGTATGTCTACCGAATCGTTTTGATAAAAGAGTTTGTTTGATTAAACCAGCGGATTTATATCGACCTTCAATTCTCTCATTGTCTGCCAGATTATTAACTGCATAATCATCTCTCGAGGTGTCAATTTCGTAACCCAGATTTTTTACAATTGTTTTTACAGTTCCAGACAAATCAACACATGCACTATCTTCATTACTGTATTGCCCACTTCGCATACCGTTATTAATTGCTTCACGAATAGAGGTTTTGATTCTTAACTTGTCAGCTCTAGATATTTCTCCACCAATGTTACGGATAATCATCTCCTCAAACCAACCGATATCGCTTTTCATGAAATTTACTGCATTTTAATAGAGGTTTTGATATAACACAACCCGAATGTGGTTTCTACTGTGTTGCGGAGCTGGGAGTTGGACCCAGTCTGAAAGATTATGAGCCTTTCGTGCAGCCGTACACTACCCCGCATATACTTTAATTAAGAATTTATAATTTACAATTAATAATTAAAGGTCAAATGGCATTATAGCACGTTTTTTGCTAGAATTGAGCCTTAGAAGCCAGGGTAGCTTAGTTGGTAGAGCACCGGATTCATATCCCGGCGGTCGTGGGTTCGATCCCCACCCCTGGCACTAGTAAAATTAAATGTCACAAGAAAAAGAACATGGGTCACGGATAGAAGTAACAATAACTCCAAAAATGGAAGGGAGAATAGTGTTTTACAATAACGGTAAACCGCTTCTTCAGCCACCGGCTACGCCGTCCAACATGTCAGCATCCGAAGCTTTAATAAGAGCTAGAGTATTTCAGGAGTGTACTGTTGGTTATAGTCTCAAAATAAACAATCCTTCATGAGTAAACTAACCTTCACTTTTTCCTCAATCTGAAGTAAGATTGTGATTAGTATGAAAAAACGAATACTAACAGGCGATAGGCCAACGGGACGGTTGCATTTAGGTCATTATGTCGGAAGTTTACAAAATAGGGTTAAGCTTCAGGATGAATATGACCAATTTGTCATGATTGCAGATGTACAGGCTCTGACAGACAATTTTGAAGATCCCCAAAAGGTTCGGGAAAACGTAAAAGAATTGGTTCTTGATTATTTGGCCGTTGGAATCGATCCTTCCAAAACCACAATTTTAATTCAATCCATGATACCTGAAATTGCAGAGCTAACCGTATTTTATTTAAATCTCGTAACTTTAGAGAGGGTTCTAAGAAACCCTACAGTTAAAGACGAAATAAAACAAAAAGGATTCGGACAGAATATTCCGGCCGGATTTGCCATGTATCCTATCTCTCAAGCTGCGGATATTACTATTTTTAATGCAAGTCTGGTTCCCGTTGGCGAGGACCAGCTTCCCATGATTGAGCAGACCAGGGAAATTGTCAGAAAGTTTAACTTACTATACGGTGAAGTTTTTATCGAACCTGAAGCTCTTGTTGGTAATGTCAAAAGGCTTCCCGGAATTGATGGAAATACTAAAATGGGTAAAAGTTTGGGAAATTGTATTTATTTATCGGATTCAGAGGAGGAATTAAAAAAGAAAGTAATGAGTATGTATACGGACCCCAATAGAATTCATTCGACCGACCCGGGCAAAGTCGAAGGAAACCCCGTTTTTATCTACCATGATGTTTTTAATCCTGACAAAGCCGAGGTGGAAGATCTGAATAAGAGATATAAGGAAGGAAAAGTAGGGGATGTTGAAGTAAAAGAAAAGTTATTTATAAAGCTGAATGATTTCCTGAAGCCGATTAGGGAAAAAAGAAGAGAATTTGAAGGCAAAGACGAAATCTTAGATAAAATTTTGAAAGAAGGAACCGAAAAGGCAAGAGGGGTAGCAAAAGAGACTATGCAAAAAGTAAGAAGTGTAATGAAAATAGACTACTTCGGATAATGGACACAATTTCTTTTGATGATTTTCAGAAAGTGGATATTAGAATAGGAACCGTTCTTAAGGCTGAAGTTCCTGAGTGGAGCCATTGGGTAATGAAAATAACGGTTGATTTGGGACCTGAAATTGGCGAAAAAGTTTGTTTTTCGGGAATTATGAAGTTTTTTTCACCGGAGGTGTTGGTGGGTAAGCAGTTTCCGTTTGTTGTTAATTTAGAGCCTAAAAAGATAGGTCCGGAGAAAGATCTTTCGGAGGTAATGATGTTAATGTCGTGTCCCGGAGGGGATGATAATGAAGTTGCTCCTGTTCTTTTTAAACTTCAGGAGGAAGTTCCAAATGGAACAAAAGTCTTCTAGGTGTTACAATTCTCCCGTATGAAGGAAAAGAAAAAGAAGGAAAAAGAGTTACCTGAGGCAAAAGGGGTTCAGGTAAAAATTAGACTCAACCTGCGAAGTATTATTTTGGGGATCTTTCTTCTCCTATTTATTTTACCTGCAATTTTATCCTTTCTTGATTTAAAAGTGGGAGAGTCTAAAGTTGAGCTATCACAAGCCCTCTCTGATTTAAAAGCCGAAAAGATTAATAAAGTAACCATTCAGGAAGATAAACTAGTACTTGATTACAAAGACGGAAATATAAAATATACAACCAAAGAACCAACAGATAGTTTTACTTCGCTTCTTGAAAAGGTGAAACTTGATCCTACTAAAGTTAATTACACAATCGCAGACAACTCTCTGATTAAAGCTTTTGGGAGTGTTTTGGGAACGGTTCTTCCAATTGCCCTAATGATTGGAGCCTTCTATTTCATTTTTAAGCTTCAAAGTCGTGGTGCTCAGGATATATTCTCTTTCGGTAGAAGCAAAGCCAAACTTTTTGCAAAGGGAAAACAGGATATTACCTTTAAGGATGTTGCAGGCGTTGACGACGCCAAAAAAGAACTTGAAGAGGTTGTCGACTTTCTTAAAAATCCGGCCAAGTACAGAAAAATAGGAGCCAGGACGCCCAAGGGCGTCTTACTCTTCGGTCCTTCCGGAGTTGGAAAGACTTTACTTGCAAAAGCAGTTGCGGGAGAAGCTAATGTTCCATTTTTTTCAATGGCGGGTTCCGAGTTTATGGAAATGTTAGTAGGTGTGGGCGCTAGCAGAGTTCGCGATTTATTCTCTAATGCCAAAGCTTCAGCACCTTCAATTATTTTTATAGACGAAATTGATGCCATAGGAAGGCAACGTGGAAGAGGACTGATGGGAGGGCATGACGAAAGGGAACAAACCCTTAATCAGATCTTGGTTGAAATGGATGGTTTTACTCCAAACGACAATGTTTTAGTTATGGCGGCAACCAATAGGGGAGATTTATTAGACCCAGCACTTCTTAGGCCCGGAAGATTTGATAGAAGGGTAACTTTGGATATGCCGGATAAAGAAGGAAGACTGGCAATATTAACAATACACGCAAAGGGAAAGAAATTTGGAAAGGGAATTGATTGGCTAAAGATTGCCGACAGAACTGTAGGCTTTTCAGGAGCAGACCTAGAAAACATGCTTAATGAAGCTGCAATTACGGCTGCGAGAAACGGCCAAGATGCCATAGGAATGCTTGATTTAGAAGAGTCTGCAACCAAAGTAAAATTAGGCCCTGCCAAGAAAAAGATACAAACCCAAGAAGACAGAAATATAACCGCATATCATGAAGCTGGACATGCACTTGTTTCGCACGCCCTACCGAAGACGGATCCGGTGCAGCGAATATCTATAGTTGCCAGGGGTATGAGTTTGGGACATACGGAGATTTCTCCGGAAAGCGGTGATAGAACCCATGAAACCAAAACAAGACTTATACAGGCAATTACTACAATGCTTGGAGGCCGTGCTGCAGAACAAATAGTATTCAATGAACTAACCGCGGGGGCTTCTAATGATATTAAAGTTGCCACAAAGTACGCAAAAGCAATGGTTGTAGATTTTGGAATGAGCCCACTGGGGCCTGTTAACTTGGGAGCAAACAGTGAAATGGGTGATTTTGGCAATATGGAGTGGTACGAAGGCCCACAGATCTCACAGGCGGTACAGGAGAAGGTTGATAATGAAGTATCAAAGATAATTGAATCTGCCTACAGGCAAGCAGCCATAATTATTAAAAAGAATAGAAAAACTCTAGATGCAATTGTAAAGAAGCTTTTGGAAAAAGAAACATTAGATAAAGACGAGTTTGAGAAAATAGTCGGGAAGAAAAATGAGTAAACTTGTTCTGATAGATGCCTTTGCCATACTTCATCGGGCTTTCCATGCAATTCCACCCTTAACAAACAAAAAAGGAGAGCCAACCAATGCCATATATGGATTTGTTTCCATAATCCTGCGTGTTATTGGCGATTTAAATCCTGATTATTTAGCTGTTTGTTTTGATGTTAAAGTTCCCACCTTCAGGCACAAAGAGTTTAAAGAATACCAATCTCAAAGACCCCCGATGGCAGATGAACTTTCCAGCCAGATTGGAAAAGCCAAAGACTTTTTACAAGCTGCCGGTATCCCCATCTATTTAAAAGAAGGGTATGAAGCGGATGATTTACTGGGAACAATTGCCAAAAAGGGGGATTTTGATAGCGTAGTTATTGTTACGGGGGATAAAGATATTCTTCAACTTGTAGATAAAAAGATAAAAATCTATATGCCGATTGTGGGACTTTCCTCTGCTAAACTTTTTGGAGAGGAAGAAGCAAAAGAAAGGATGGGAGTTCTCCCAATTCAGATTCCGGATTATAAAGCACTAGTCGGAGACCCTTCGGATAACTACCCGGGAGTCAGCGGAATTGGTCCAAAGACAGCAGAGAAACTTTTGGAAAAATATCCTGATATTGATAAAATATATGCACATTTGGAAGACATTGACCCCAAGATAAGGACTAAACTAGAGGCAGGTAAAAAGGACGTTTTACTCTTCCATAGGCTTGCAACAATTGTTAAAGATGTTGATATTAAAATAGATTTTGCGGAAATGAAGAAGTGGAATATTGCTTCTCCAGATGTATTAAAATTATTTGAAGAGTTTGGTTTTAAGACTTTAACAAAAAGAATAAAAGAAGTCGGAGAAAAAATAGACCAGGAAAAACAAGGTTCTTTGTTTTAAAAATTACTTTATATGAAAATTGCATTGGTTCACGATTACATAAAAGAGTTTGGGGGAGCAGAGAGGGTATTAAAAGTACTTTCCGAAATATACCCCGATGCTCCAATTTATACTGCATTTTGTGTAAAAGGTTCCACCGCGGAAAGGGAATTTGCGGAAAGAAAAATAATTGAAAGTTCATTTGCTCCAATACTAAAGATCTGGAAGTTATATTCTCCCTTAAGGTTTTTAATTCCTGTTATATGGAGAAGCTTTGATTTGTCTAAGTATGATTTGGTAATTACTTCCTCAAGCTGGTACGTTACCCGTGGGTTTAAGGTAGGAAAGAATACAAAGGTAATAGATTATTGCCATACCCCTCCAAGATGGCTTTACGGATATGAAACTTCAGTAGGATTTACTCGATTTTGGCCGGTAAAAATATATGCTGCCATAGTTGGACATTTTATAAGGATATTTGATTTCAAAACAGCTCAAGGGGTTGATTATTTTATAGCCAATTCTAAAAACGTACAAGAAAGGATAAAGAAATTTTACAGAAGAGATTCAACCGTAATTTACCCCCCCTGTGATGTAGAAAAAATAATTAATTTAACCAAAGATGTCAAAAAAGAAAACTTCTTCCTAATTGCATCCCGTCTAACGGGTGCCAAGGGAATTGAGGAAGCAATACGACTTTCCAAAAAGATTGGTTTTAAATTAAAAATTGTCGGAGAAGGAGCGGGTTATTCAGATATTGAAAGAAATAATAAGCGAAGCTTGCAAGACAAAATGTCTTGTAAAAGTGAAGTTGAATTTTTGGGAAGGCTAAATGATGAAGAGCATTATAAAACATATGCTAAAGCAAAAGGATTTATTGCTCTTGCCAAAGATGAAGATTTTGGCATGACCTTGGTTGAAGCCCAGGCTGCAGGAACTCCGGTTATTGCCTTTAACGGGGGAGGATTTAAAGAATCGGTAATTAATAACGAAACAGGAGTTTTAATTGATGAAATATCTGAAAAATCATTAAAGGAAGCTATAAATAAAGTAAATAACGTGAATTGGAACAAAGAAAAACTAATATCTAGTGCGAGGAAGTTTTCTAAGGAGAAGTTTGTTAGAGAAATTAAATTGTTTGTTAAAAATCATGCCTGAATTACCTGAGGTTGAAACAATTAGATTGCAATTACAGAAGTTTTTGGTGGGAAGGAAAATTACCGGAATTGAAATTAGAAAACCAAAATCATTCGTGGGAGAGGTAAAGAAGATACTAGAAACTAGAGTACTAGACGTTAGACGGTTCGGAAAAGTGACGGTTATCGATTTAGATAACGGCAATTCGCTTTTGATTCACTTGAAATTAACCGGCCAGCTTTTAATCAGCGGAGTGGTTGGTCCCTATACCCGTGTTGTGATTAATTTAGATAAAGGGAAACTTATTTTTAATGACCAAAGGATTTTTGGCTGGATAAGGGTAGTAGATAGCGGACAGGTGACAGCGGATAGGTTAATTTCAAAACTCGGGCCGGAACCTTTTAAAGATTTAACTTTGGAAAAATTTACCAAAGTGGTTAAGGCAACTTCAAGAGCGATTAAAATTGTTCTTATGGATCAGGAGAAAATTTCGGGAGTGGGGAATATTTATGCCAATGACGCATTATGGTTGGCTCAGATTAACCCTAAAAGGTTTGCTAAAAATCTAAGTTCAGGGGAAACAGAAACTCTTTATGAAGCTTTGCTTAAAGTTCTTAAGGATGGATTGAAATTTGGCGGGGCGAGCGACCAGCATTATCTGAAACCGGACGGAACTTTAGGAGAATACAAGAAACATTTTCTGGTTTACGGACGGAAAGGAGAGCTTTGCGAAAGACCCGCTTGCCGGAAGAGAGGTGCTAAGATTATAAGGATCGTTGTCGG
>JAPLZT010000122.1:11779-14066 GCA_026394855.1 Candidatus Woesebacteria bacterium | reverse complement strand
GCCCGTAGCTCAACTGGATAAGCGTAGCTTGCTACTCGCAAACTCGTAGTAGAGTACTCGCTTGCGGATTGAGCCCCCGTAGCTCAACGGATAGAGTACGAGCTTGCGGAGCTTGGAATGTCAGTTCAATTCTGACCGGGGGCACAAAAGGAGGATGGGTAGGACGGCAATACGCGAGTTTCGAAAACTCGTGAGCGTAAGCTCTAGCAGGTTCGACTCCTGCATCCTCCGCTTAAAGATTGTATTTTTTTGTTTTTAATCTAGAATTGTCGATATGGCAGTAAGAAATAATAATATTTCCATAGGAGGAGCCGTGGTTTACAAAGAAGGACGGGGTAAAAGATCTTATTGGATTGTTGCCGACAAAGACGGCAATTGGGAAATACCCAAAGTGGCGGTTAGACGCGGAGAATCTTCGGTGAGGGCGGTAATTAGAATGACCAGTGAAATTGTGGGAATGAATGCAAGGGTTTTGGAGGAGGTTGGAAGACATTCTGCTGTGGTTCTTGTCAACGGGAAAGCTGCTCCCCAAAAAACCTATTATTATCTTTTGTTTCTTAAGGCTGTTGGGGAAATAATGGGATTTGAAAAATATCAGTGGATGGATTTTAAAAAGGCTACCAAGGCGGTTGAGCTTAAAAGAGAAAAAGAGGCCTTAAAAAGTGCAGAAGAAATGATTAAAAAATGGGAGAAGGAAAAAAAGAAAATAAGGTAACCAGAGAGTTTTCTTCAGGAGGAGTCGTCTACAGGAAAGAGAAAAATAAAATTCTTTGGCTTGTGACAAAATCGGCGGTAAGTGACCTTTATCCTAAAGCCGTTTGGAGACTTCCCAAAGGCTGGATTGATGAAGGAGAGAAGGCGGAAGAGGCAGCATTAAGGGAAGTTCGAGAAGAGGGTGGTGTTGAGGCGAAAATTATTCAAAAAATAGAAACAATCAGATACTTTTTTACAACCTCAGACAAGACCAAAATTCTAAAATTTGTAACATTCTACCTTACTGAATGGGCTAAAGACTTACCGGAAGGATTTGATGAAGAAACATCAGAAATTGCCTGGCTTTCCTATGAAGAAGCGTATAAAAAACTTTCGTTTAGTGGAGAAAAACAGGTTTTAAAGAAAGCTAAAGAATTATTAAACAGTGTTTGAGCAGCGGAGGGATTGCTTAGTTATATATTTATATCTATAATTAATTGTGGGACGAATACGTTTTAAGAGGGGTGAACAAAGGGCTTGGGTTGAGGAAATATTAGAAAAATCTGGATTAACTACAAATGGTGTAGCTGGATTATGTGGTGTAAGTGCACGTACCATTAGAGATTGGAGGAGAGAAAAATTTACGATTTTTGAAGATTCTTGTAAACTTCTTTCGCAAAACTTCAATGTAAAAATTCCAAAAGAAGTAATATTATTAAATGATTATTGGTATGGTATAAAGGGAGCAAAAAAGGGAGGGTTACAATCTCTTAAACTCTATGGCCCTCCAGGTACAAAAGAAGGTAGAATAAAAGGAGGTTTAATATCTCAACAGAGGCGCAGGGACGATCCCGAGAAATATCGACTTTTGGGGTGTAACGTTCCCAAAAACTTCAAAATTCTTAAAAAGTCAGAAAAATTAGCGGAGATGGTGGGTATAATTTTAGGTGATGGTGGAATTACAAATTGTCAATTAAAAATAACATTGGATTCTGAGACAGATAAGGAGTTTGTAAAATATGTATGTAAAATTTCAAAACACATTTTTGGTGAAGAGTTTTCCACATATAGGCGTAAAACGTGTCGAGCTGTAGATTTGGTTTTATCTGGTGTGAATTTAGTCGAAAAATTATCTCAGTTGGGTTTATACCAGGGAGATAAGATTAAAAGACAAATAGATTTTCCAAGTTGGATTTGGTGGAAAAATGTCTATCAAAGAATGTGTGTGAGGGGATTGATGGATACTGACGGGTGTGTGTATTTACATTATCATTCATCAAACGGTTTGAAATATAGAAATATAGGTATATGTTTTACAAGTCGTTCAAAACCATTATTACTATCATTTTCCAAAGTTTTAAGGTTGGATAAAATTAAGCATTCTATTCACAAGGATGGTGAAAGAATTTATATTTACGACTTGGAACAAGTAAAAAAATATTTCAAGATATTCGGATCTAGTAATCCAAAACACCTGAATAAACTTAAATATCATTTATTGTATAATCGGAGATTGAACTAGAGTTGTCAGGTAAGGTGAGGTGCGAGAGTGGTTGAATCGACACGATTGGAAATCGTGCATGGCTGAAATAGT
>JAPLZT010000122.1:0-11769 GCA_026394855.1 Candidatus Woesebacteria bacterium | reverse complement strand
GGTGCGAGAGTGGTTGAATCGACACGATTGGAAATCGTGCATGGCTGAAATAGTCATCGGGGGTTCGAATCCCCCCCTCACCGCTGAAGTCTGATAGTTCTATCTGACCCACAGGCTATAGCAGAAAAGCCCAATAGTGCTTGCTAAATAGGCTTGTTTTGGACATTTTTCAGATTTATATCCTGGAGTAGTTAAAAATCATATTAGTTGTAAAATCCCATTTTTCTCTTGATTTCCTTCTAAAAGTCACTAAACAAGTCCAAAAATAGCCTGAATTTATATATCCTGTAAGAAATACTGGAGAGGTTACTTTATTCTCAGTTCCCTGTGGGTGAGGATGAATTTGGTCTTGATAGCCGAGAGAATCAATTGCCGTTCTTCTGAAGTCCCGGCCTTAAGTAAATGTAGAAGCCATATTTGAGTTTTTTATACTTTTCCTCAGCAGTTACTCCTCCTCCACAGGATCCGCAAGTACACAGTACTTTAAATGGAAACACTTTTTTGTGCCACTCTTTTGGTGGTATAGAAAGTTGTTGTTGAACTTTATCAAAGATCGCTTTTGTTACAATCGCTGGATGGTTCCCTTTGTACCACACCCCGTTAAATTCAAAGGGGCCATAGTAGAAGGAATTATTAAGAGTGGAGTAAACTTTGCTTCGCGCAAGGGGCTTATCGTTCTTTGTTCTGAATCCAATCCTATCCAGCCATTTTATAATCGTTCTCCCCGAATGTCCTTTTTCAGCAACTCGCTCAAACATCTGTTTAATAATCGGTGCACGCTCCTCATCAAGAACAATTTGACTAATTCTATTGTTTGTTAAAATGTTTTTGTACCCTATTGGAGCAACTCCCGGCCGCCAACCCATTTCACATTTAGCTCTCAAGCCTCGTTTAACATTTATGCCTCGGTTATCGTTTTCTAACTTAGCTTGGGAGCAAAGGATCATCAGGAGGAACTTTTCATTTGGATTGTTTGAGAATGTTTGAGAGTAAGTTTTGATCTGATGTAATTTTTCCTGATCCATCAAATCAACTAGTTTTCCAAGATCTCCCGCATTTCTGCTCAACCTGTCTGGTGCCCAAGTGAGAATGCCTCCAAACTCTCCCTGCTCAATATCGATTAGGAGCTGGTTAAATACCGGCCGTTGCCCTGATAATTTTGCTGAGTGACTTTCTTCTCGAATTTCTTTAACAGCTAAACCTTCTCTTTGGGCAAGTCTCTGCATTTCCTTGATTTGAGAGTCAATCGACATCGCTTGTTTTTCGTCACTTTCGGAAGATTTTCGGGCATAGAGACAATAACTTATAGGCTGCTCTTGGGGTATAGTTGTTTCCATTGAGGGGGATGGTACTGCAGGGGTGGGTGAAGTCTAGCCCCAATATTACCTTGATAGACTTGGGTCTTTATCGAAGATAATCCTTAATTTGTCTAACTTTGGTATTAATTCTGGCCTGAGATTTTGCAATACAATCTTTTGCCCAAACTATTAATTTATCGTCTTCTATTTGCACATTACTTTTTTTAGCCACTTCCCTTGCCACCTCTGCTAGTATTTTTGGGTGCCTGTCGTTTTCTGAAGACACAAATCTACCACAATTGTTAAGAAGTTGACCAATTTCCTCAAGACTTTCAACGGTTTCTACCATTTGAGATCCCGAACGAGGCCTAGCCCCCATTACTTGCATGTTCAACGGCTTGTAGTCCAGAAGTATATTCCGGGGAAAACCTGCCTGGATCAAGAAAAGGTATTGTTGGCAACTTTCCATCAATTTTCAAACCAAATCTATCGTTGGCCACTATCAAAACCTCGTTTCCCATTCGAGCCGCTTCTTGGAATTGAACTTCAGGTGGAGTTCCCAAATCGTTACCCCCAGATACTCCTATAGCCATAATAAATGTATTATAATCTGTTTGGTGGTTAATTTAAAGGACACTGGTTTAAGAATTTTAGCTAGGGTTTTAGACGAAAATCTCTGGCATAAAAACGATGAAAAAGGAGAAACTCTCTTCGATACAAAAAGCCGTTTGACTAATAAAGACAGGGTTTTGGAAATTGCCAAAGAAGAAGTACATCCAGAAAGTTTAGTTGAACCCGATATTTCCCTACCTCTCACAGAGAAACTTAACGAAATTTGTGAAGAATCGGTCAATCTTTTTATACAAGAAGCTCTAGGAAGCGGTTTATTAACTAGGGATGTTGTTGATACAACGCTTCTTTTAACAAATCCTACTGATATTGAAGTAGGGAGTGTTAGCTTTGGGGGAGGCATAAATTTAGACCTGAGATATCACAAAATGGATTTTCCCGGTAAAGATGAAGAAAGACCTCACTTAATTATTAGTCCCACAATAGTTAAGACGCGAGTTGAACGTTTTTCAAAAATATTAAATGAACTCACCCCCATAAACAGTGAACAGCTTGTCAGTATTTCTTTGGGATCAGTTGCGGTTCATGAATGGTCACATTCTATTGAACAAGCTCTCGGAATAAAATACTTTCATAATATTGAAAAATCTCCGGAATATTTCAAAAAGGATGATTTTTTGTATAAATCGGGTTTGGCGAACTCCCTTATCTTTAATTTTTCCAGAGAAGAGTTAAACGAATTTCTAAAATTAAGAGAAGGTGCAGGAATCGCCGATACCGACTGGTCAATGTTTGCTTTAGATGTTAAATCCATTCTAAAAGAAGCCAATTTCGATAATAGTTTTATTCCTTCATTACTACACGACCTGGGTTATACAAGTCCTTATTCGAAAGGGGAGCTTGAAGAATTATTAAGACTCTCCTGGGCCGAAATCATGCATCCAAGCCTGAACTAACTTTAAAATTCTTTGCCTCAGATCAACATTCTCTCTTTGCATCTTCAAGGCAATCTCAAAAATAGGGTCAGTTGGTTTATCAATCAAAACCTCCCAGATATAAACTTTCTCATCTTTGTTGATTGCTTTTATTCTAGCCTTTAAGCCTAAAGTATTTTCAAAACCAGGCCAATTATTTGCTAATTTACCAGAAGCCTCAAACTGCAAATATTTACTGTCATCATTTTCAGCTCCTAAATATTTATCAAAATCCTCTTTGCTTACTTCTACCCAAAGTCCGAAACCAATACCCTCATGGACATCCTTTAGAGGAAGTGTTGCCCTTGCATGTATAAAGAATCTTTTGTTATCCCAGTTGCAGTAGTAACCTTCCTCTAATTTAACACCATCAGGAAGGTGTCCTTGTTCTTTATAAAGTTCAGCAATTTCATCAGGATACTGAGCAACAGCGTCCCTTGGAGTTGGGTTAGTTGGTCTCATATTAATCTAACTAGAATATTATCAGAGTTTCTATATTTTATCAAAAGAAATTGGCAACCCCCTCCATATTTATATCCAATTCTGTTATAGGATATTTACGTAGTCATTAATTGAGACACCCCTTTTACACTGTCTCAAATGTCTCATTCGGCCTCAAGGTGAGACACTCATCCATGGGATTTGATATAATTCCTAAGTATGAGCAGAAAGAGGTTATGGGACGCAGGTTTCCAGACCCACCTTCTCCGCCAGAATGAAGTTATTAAAAGTAATAAAAGACAAGCCATTTCCCAAAAACAAAAAAGTTGGATTTCGTCAGGCCTCAAGAGCGGTTTTATTTGATAACAACAATTTAGTTCCTATTCTTTTTGTTTCAAAAGAAAATTATCACAAGCTTCCTGGTGGAGGAATTGAAGAAGGAGAAGACAAAATAAAAGCTCTTTATAGAGAGGTCTTGGAAGAAACGGGGTGTGAGATGAAAATAACAGGCGAAATTGGGAAGATAGAGGAATATCGGTCTGAGTTTAATTTAACCCAAATTTCTTATTGTTATTTGGGTAAAGTTACTAAAAAGGGAGAACCTTGCTTTGAACAAAGTGAGATAGGCGAAGGCTTTAAACTAGTTTGGTTGACCTTAGATGAAGTAATAGAAACTTTGAAAAATGATAAACCACAAAATTATGAAGGCGGGTTTATTCAAAAAAGGGATTTAACTCTTCTTAAGAAGGCAAGGGAAATAATAAAGAACAAGTGAGAATAATATATTTAAATTGTTGGCAGGGGAATATTTGGGACAAGTTTCAAGATTTTATTCGGAAACAGGTAGATTTAACCGATGTTTTTTGTTTTCAGGAAATTTCTCCAGAGTTATTTTCGAAAATCTCAGAAATTTTACCTGATTATAACGGCCAGTATAATATGGGTGGAAAATATTACCCCCATGGTGTTTGGTATGGCCAGGCGGTTTTTGTGAGAAATAGCATAGAAACATCAGTTTCAAGAAAAACTCCTATTTTTAATGAATCTAAAGATAAAATTGGTTTTATGCAGCATCTTTCTATAAAACAGGGTAATCGGACAATCTTTGTGGGCAATGTTCACGGAAACCCCCATCCTGGCAATAAGCAAGACACACCTGTCCGCATTAATCAATCCCAAAAAATCTTAGATCCTTTCAAAAATAAAAGTGGACCTAAAATAATTGGTGGAGATTTTAACTTATTACCAAACACAAAAAGCATCAAACTTTTTGAAAAGGCAGGATTTAGAAATTTGATTAAAGATTTCAATATTGAAAAGACCCGTAACGAAATTACTTGGAAATTTCATTCAAAGGGCAAGAAAAATTTTGTCAGGCAGTATTATGCCGATTATGTGTTTATTTCAAACGACATAAGAATAAAAAATTTCGAAGTCCCTGATATTGAAATATCCGATCATCTTCCTCTGATCCTAGACTTTGACATTTAGTGTAAATAGTGGTTCTTGACTAGGTGTACAGAATTATGTACAATTAGTTCATGACAATAACATTACCTATTTCAAAAGCCAGACAAGATTTCCCTACGTTGGTCGATGGTGCCAGCAAGCTCCTCAATGAATATATTATTACCGTAAAAGGTTATCCCGCAGCAGTTTTAATTTCGGCCTCAGAATATGAATCATGGAAAGAGACTAATGAAATATTAAGTGACAAGAGTTTGATGCGGGCTATTAAAAAGGGGGAGGAAGAACTTGACGCAGGTGAAGGCCTTGATTGGGAAAAAGTAAAAAAAGAGCTGAAGATAAATGTATAAAATCGAAATTTCGCCTCGTGCAAAAGGTCAACTCAAGAAATTAAAAATTAAATACAAGCTTTCTATTTCGTCAGTAATCGATGATCTAAAAGAAGACCCTTTTTTAGGTAAACCACTAAATAGAGATTTTTTTGGAAAGTATTCTTACAGAGTTGGGGTTTACAGAATTATATATAGGGTTAATGTCAAGAAAAATCTTGTCGAAATTATAACTGCAGGTCATAGATCGGTTATCTACAATTAGCTTTGTGTTAAACTACTTTTGAAATGGCGGATCAAATAGAAGAGATAAAACAAAAGACGGATATAGTCTCTTTAATCGGAGAATACATTGAAGTTAAAAAGGCAGGGCGTAATTACAAGGCAATTTGTCCATTTCATTCCGAAAAAACTCCCTCTTTCATGATTTCTCCCGAACTTCAGATATATAAATGCTTTGGCTGTCAGGCGGGAGGAGATTGCTTTGCTTTCTTAAAAGAATATGAAGGAATGGAGTTTGGGGAAGCTTTAAAGTTTTTGGCAGATAGAGCTGGAGTTAAACTTGAAAGAATTTCAAGAACCGACACATCCGAAAAAGAAAAGATTATTGAAATAAATAATTTAACCTCAAGATTTTATCAATACCTTCTTTTTAATAGTTCTTTTGGAAAAGTCGCATTGGATTACTTACTTCGCGAAAGGGGATTGAAACTTACAACCATTAGGGAGTTTGGTTTAGGTTTTTCTCCCGACAGCCCAATTGGTTTAAAAAAGTTTTTAATAGATAAAAAGAAATTTGACCCAAGAGATATAGAAAGGGCAGGAATTGGATATCCAAAGGGCGGTTATTTTATCGATAGACTAAGAGGAAGGGTCATTTTTCCGCTTTTGGACCATAGGGGAAATACGGTCGGATTTGCCGGAAGGGTTCTTCCCGGGCCAAACGAAAAAGAAACCGCAAAATATATCAATACTCCGGAAACCCCCGTATACCATAAAGGAAATCTTCTTTATGCCCTTAATCTAACCAGACAAAATATAAAAAGAAAGAATATTGCAATTGTTGTTGAGGGGGAACTTGACGCAATTTCTTCCTGGCAGGCTGGGATCAAAAATGTGGTTGCCATTAAAGGCTCTGCTCTAACAGAAGATCAGGTAAGGCTTCTTTCCAGATTTTGTAAAAAGGCAATTTTATGTCTTGATTCGGATATTGCCGGAGATGCTGCCGCCAGGCGTGGAGTAATTACGGCTCAGGAACAAGGTTTGGAAGTTAAGGTTGCCAGACTTAAAGATTTTAAAGACCCTGACGATGCAGCCAGAAAGAATCCTGAAGGATACAAAGAGTCCTTGATTAATGCGGTTGGTATTTGGGATTTCTTGGTGACTGAGGTTTTCGAAAGATTTGATGCAAAAAGCGGGGAAGGAAAAGCAAAAATAAGCCGCGAAGTAGTTCCCGTTCTTTCTTTAATATCAGACAAAATTGTTCAGGATCATTATGTAAATTTGGTTGCCAAACGTCTTGAGGTATCAAGCGTTGCTGTTTTGGAACAAATATCCAAACAGGGGAAAAAAGAATCCTCCTTCACTGAAGTTTCGGAGGATAAAGAAAAAAGAGGTCGGCGAGAACTTTTGGAGGAAAGACTTCTTTCTCTGGGTTTTAGATACAATACCGAAATTTTACTTAAAAAGTCAATTTCTGATTTGGTAAAAACACCTCTTTCAAAAAGAATATTAGACGAATATTTAACCTACTCTTCCAAGAGCGCTAAATTTAATGTCTCGGAATTTGGAATGGCCCTCCCTAAAGAGCTTTTTGACGGATTCGCCCGGATGGTTCTTTCTGAGGAATCTGAAATTAATAACCAGGATGAAGTTCCTATCGAAATTGGAGCCGTTCTCTACGAATTAAAAACACTCTCTTTAAAAGAAAAACTCGTTAAGTTATCTGGCGAGATTGGGAGCTTAGAAGAAAGGGGGGAGAAAGAAAAACTTGCAAAACTTGAAGAAGAGTTTAAAAACTTGACCGAAAAACTTCATAGCCTTGAAGAAAAAACTAAGCAAGGTATAATTCTTGGTGACGATGCTTAGAAAACAGGTTGTTGATGTTATTAAAAAAGGCCGAGACCAGGGATTTTTAACCCAGGAAGATATTTTGGAGATATTTCCGGATGCAGAAAACAGAATTGCCGAATTGGATGATCTGTATGATAGGCTTCTTTCGGAGGCAATTGACGTCTTTGAATCGGTAACAACCGAAGAAACCGAAACTGACGAAAAAGCAAAAGAAAAATTAGATCGCGAGATAGAACTTCTTTCCAGACTCGATGAAACGGAAAGTACTGATCCCGTCAGACAATATTTGAGAGAAATTGGTAAAGTCTCACTTTTAGATGCTGAAGAGGAAGTTGAACTTGCTAAAAGGTATGAGAAAAACGAAAGAAGGGCAAAAGATAAACTCACCGAGTCCAATTTAAGGCTGGTTGTATCTATTGCCAAAAAATATATTGGACGGGGCCTTTCCCTGCTTGATCTTATTCAGGAAGGAAATCAGGGACTGATAAGGGCTGTTGAAAAATACGACTGGAGAAAAGGATTTAAGTTTTCAACCTATGCGACCTGGTGGATAAGACAGGCAATAACCAGAGCCATTGCCGATCAGGCAAGAACCATCAGAATTCCGGTTCATATGGTCGAAACGATAAATAAGCTTTATAGGACATCCCGAAGATTAATGCAGGAATTGGGAAGAGAACCAACCCCTGAAGAAATTGGAGAACAACTGGAACTTGAGCCGGATAGGGTCAGGGAAATATTTAAGATAGCCCAAGAGACAACTTCATTGGAAGCCCCTGTGGGAGAAGATAAAGAAAGTTTTCTGGGAGATTTTATTCCGGATGAATCACAGCCTTCACCTGTTGATCAAGCTTCAAAACAACTTTTAAAAGACCACCTTTACGATGTTCTTTCCTCGCTTTCGGATAGAGAAGCAAAAGTATTAAAGCTTAGATTCGGTCTTGATGGGACAAAGCAAATGACATTGGAAGAAGTAGGAAAGGTTTTTGGCGTAACCAGAGAAAGGATTAGGCAGATAGAAGCAAAAGCCTTAAGAAAATTAAAACACCCGTCAAGAAGAAAAAAGCTTCAGGATTATCTGGACTAGTTGACTTATTGCAAATGCTGAAAGGCCTCCAAGAAAGTCTTTAATAAGATCGTCCGTGGTATCTTTCTTTTGGGGTTTTTCGAACCTTCTTTTTAGAATATACCTCCAAAGGAGCCATTCGTATATTTCCCAAAAGATCCCCACAAGAATTGTCAGAAATAGACTCAGCATCCAATTATTTATCAGGCTATTAACAAAAATATAGATTAAATAACCGCCCGCAAAGTGAAACCATTTATAGAATTTGTTGGAGCGGATTTTAAATAAATAGCTGCAGGCATACGAAAGAAAATAAAGAAAGACAAGGGCGATAAAAGAGTAAGCTGTAGTATTCACCCTTTTATCTTAAATTATATTTTGTTAAAATCCTATCTACTATCTACTATATGAAGAAATGCGATTGTCCGCTTTGCAAATTCAATAATCCTAGGCCAACAAATTCGGCCATTATTATTAAAAATGGAAAACTTCTTTTGGCAAAAAGGGTCAAAGAACCTTTTAAAGGCCAGTGGGATTTTTTTGGCGGTTACGTCGAGGCAGGAGAATCGATTGAAGAATCACTTATAAGAGAAGTTAAAGAAGAGTTGGGTGTTGAATCAGAAACTTCATATTTAGGTTCTTTTCCGGGTACCGCCTCATATGAAGATTTTACATATCCGGTTTTGAACTTTGCCTATCTTACTGAACTTGAAGGAGAATTTAGGCTTGATAAAAAAGAAAATTCGGAACTAAAGTGGGTTCCGATTGCCGACGTAAAAGATATTGCCTTTGACTCAAACAAAAAAATACTTAAGTTTATTAAAGAGAAGTTCGTCTATAACTGGGAAGACGTAAAAAAACTTGTTTTCCAGTTAGATTCCACAGCAGAAGTTAAGGAACAATCTTTTTACAAAGCAGTTCTGACGGGATACGTTGCCAAGGTTGAAGAGGGGGGAAGACTTCTGGGAATGGGTTGGGCTTTCCCCAGACAAACAATTCTAAGAAATCAGGCAATTGTGGAAGATATGATTGTTGATGAAAGTCAAAGGGGAAAAGGATTGGGAGAAAAAATTCTTCTTGATTTAATTGCCCAAGGTAAAAAAGACGGAGTTGAGGTATTTGAACTTACCACAAACCCAAAAAGAATTGCAGCTAACGGTTTATATCAAAAGGTTGGCTTTAGGCTTCACCCCACGAACAACTACCTTCTTGACTTAAGATAATTTCTACTAATGAAAAAAACAATTGAAGTAAGAAGAACAACAAAAAAGGGAAGAGGAGTATTTGCCTTAAAGGATTTTGAGATAGGAGAAATTATTGAAAAGGCTCCTATAATTAACATTACTCCAAAAGAAAGAAAGCACTGCGAAAAAACGGTTTTAAACTACTACATATACCCTTGGAGAAGTACCAGAAGCGGATCGGTAGTTTTAGGCTATGGTTCGATTTACAACCACTCTTTTAACCCAAATGCAGACTGGAAGCAAAATTTTAAAGAAGAAGTAATGACATATAGAGCTTTAAAAGAAATAAAAAGGGGAGATGAGATAACGGTTAACTACAACGGAGAACCGGATGACAATGCTCCGATTGATTGGTTTGAGGTAGAGAAATAACTCCAAAAACTGATATAATCAGCCTGTTCATTAATATTCCGCGGTAGCTCAACGGTTGAGCAAATCCCTGTGGAGAAACGCAGCCTTAGGTAGTAATACCTAGGTGAAAATCGGGCTAATTCGGGGAACTCCAGACAGTATGACTTTGTCACCATCTGGACAATCCCGAGCTAAATCTTTGGTTTTACACCAGAGTATATGTGTAGAGACTATATACCCGATCCCCACGTAGCTTTAGAGCGAAGCTCCAAGCTTTGCTTATGCAAAGGGGGAATAAGATAGTCCAGTCCTTTTGGTAACAAGAGGGTCACTGTAAGGATGAGGTTGAAGGTCCGAATCCTTCCCGCGGAGCAGTTTTGGGTTTGTTCAATAACGATAGTTTTATTTTGGGAATATTTTGTTATTGAAAATGTAGTCAGCAATGGATTTACTAATTAGCTCAAGACCCTTTTTTGAAGGATGGATAAAATCATCTGAAATATAGGTTCTATCAACCTCCCCATTTGGCTTAAGGGACGCTTTAAAAACATCTATTACCGGTATTCCTTTTTCTTCTGCAAATTTCTTATGATTATTAATATACGCAATTCTTTCTTCCACCCACTGTTTTCTTACTTGGGGGGATAAATCGCGCGATCCTCTTGCATAGTTGACAGGGTCTAGTGCAATCGGAGTCAAAAAAGCCAGAGCCGCATTCGGTTTTTGAGAAAGAATTGCCAAAACACTCTTTTCTAATTCATCATCTTGTTTTTGAAGTCCTTCTGAGAGTGGAAATTGAGAAAGCGGATTGTTGCCAAAAGATTCAATAATAATTAATTCAAATCCCTGTTTAAGAATGGCTACATTTTCCGCTCCATTATTTTTGGTTTTTTCGGTAAGTCTTTCATAGAGACTTAAAACATTTGTTGACGGGTAGCCGTAGTTATACGTTACAAATTCACTATCCGGATAATAACTGATTAAGTCCTCTCTTAGTGTATTAGCGTTTAATCCCAGAGCATTAACGATAGAATCTCCTACAATTACAATTCTATAAGAGCGGTTTTTGGGAATTGCGGGGTTTTTGTAAGGAAATTGATACGGGGTGGGGGTGGGGAATATTTTTTCAGTAAGATTTTTTGTTTTAGGTAAATAGAAAAAATAGACAGCAGCGAGGACTATGATTAAAAGAAGCAGAACAATATGCGCAACCCCTTTTTTCCTATCCACAACCAATCATATACCTAAAAGAGGTTCTGAATAAAAACAAATTTCGGTTTTCTATTCGCCTTACCCTTTTCGCAACTTACGGCCAACATAAATGACGACAACTGCACCGATTATGGCAACAATAAGACTTCGAATATCAAATCCCGTTACACCCGCTTGACCGACCAAACCCATGAGAAATCCGCCGACAATGGCTCCAATTATACCCATAACTATGTCCATTATGGTGCCCTGTTTGGCATTGGTTTTCATGATGATCGAAGTGATCCAGCCTGCCAGTGCTCCAAAAATTATCCAAAGTACAATACCCATAGTTTATTCACCCCCTTTCTTTATCAAATTACGCAAAAAACCAGCAATCCTGCTGGTTATGTTTGAAACATTGTATTCAAATAAAACTGAATAAATGTCATAAGTTAATAATAAACAAAACTATAGCGTTATTCAACCGCTTCCTTTCTTTTTGCCTAAATTTGAAGATAACTAGTCCGAACATCGTCTACGATGGGGAGCAAACAAAAAATTCGACCCGACAAGTAGTTAATGATGGATATTATTTCATAACAGCATTCAAGAACACTCCGCAGTTTACCAATTCTGATTGGCCAAGCTTTGCTTACTGCGGAGATGAATTGAACGCTGATATGTCATCCTCCTTTGGAGGGAAACCCCGCTCTTCAGAGCGGGGAGGATGTCATAGACACGGAGAACAGGTAGGGAGAGCAA
>JAPLZT010000150.1 GCA_026394855.1 Candidatus Woesebacteria bacterium | reverse complement strand
GTTATACATCGTCATTTTCTTAGTAAATTTGGTTGCATCTTTTACAGCATCTGCTTCAAACACAGTAAAATTCTCAATAATATCCAAAAGTCGTTGTTTCTCAAAAATACCCTTAGTTAAAAGTTCTAATTCGGATTCCCCCTTATGAATCTCGTCCTCACTTTTAATTCCCTTCCAAACACTGAAAAAATCCCAAGAAGAAGAAACTGTTCCGTGTCTTGCATGCCATAAATCGCTCACCACCAATATTTGGTTATAGAAAAATATTTTAGGTATATCCTGTTTATAAACATCATGCAGCTGACCGTAAGCATCCACGATGGTCGCATTTTCTCTGGTTGGGCTCTTAAGCTCAAAAATGGCAACTGGAATTCCGTTTATAAAAACAACAAGATCGGGGATCCTTACAGTTTTTCCTTGGACCGTAAATTGGTTTACAACTAAAAACTCGTTATTTTGTAAATTCTTGAAGTCAATTGGGTAAACAGTTTTACCTCTTGTTTCACCGTTTTCATCTTTAACATCAATTGTAATTCCGCGCGTGAGCATCTCATACATTTCTTTATTTCCAAGTTCGATGTCGGGATGTTCGTATTTAACTATTTTCTTAGCCACCTCATCCAAACCAGCGTCGGAAATGTTAGGATTGATTCTCTTTAGGGCTCGTCTCAATCTTCCTTCCAAAACAACCTCGTGGTAATCTCCTCTTTCCATGAAAGCCCCACCGGGAGCAATATCCGAACTAAAAAGAGTTTCATACCCAAGTTCTCTCAACCAATCAATCACCGGCTGTTCTGCTAGTGTATTTTCATTGATATCTTTTGACATGTTTTGTTATAGAATTTGACTTGTTATTATATTAAACATACAATAATTATGCATTAAGGTCGGGGTTGGGTTTCTTGTCCATGCCCCGATCTTTTAGTTTTAGACCAATCGATCCTCCAAACATTGAAATAAACCGGTTTATTTACGGTGAATTTGCTGTTGATTTTTCTACCCAGTTCTTTCTCTAATGTATCTAGTACTGGTTGTCTTACCACATCTTTATTATTACGTTTCAGTCTTTTTTCCAACTTGAGAGCCTGTGCCGTAAGACCAGAAAGGATGTCTGTTACTTGTAATTGTAAGCAGGATTTTGAATCAAGAGGAAAAATACTCATTGGTAAATTGCCATTCTTGACGTTCCAATCAAATCCCGGCTCAAAACTATCAGGGACAAATATATAATCGGGAGTTCTAACACAATAAGAAGTGTAAAGTTTAAAGGCTTTTAAATAAAGCGGAAATTGACCTAGGGGATCTCTTTCATAAAGGCGGTCTGAACGATCTGCAACAATTGCAGTAAACCTAAATTTAGTTTTCTTAAAAAGAACTTTTATCAAATCGCAGTATAAAATTTGATTCTCTTGAGAAATTCTGTAATGCTTTAACTCAAATTCATTATAAGTTCTCGCCAAATTATAAAGTTCATTGATATTTTTCCTTTTCTTAAGCAGATCCACTCTTGCGATACGGTTTCTGATAGATAGATTTTTAATTTGGTCGTAAACTCTTTGCAGAGATACACTAAAAGCTTGGTTGTCCTCAATTTCCAAAAAACCGCAGACAAAATAAGGATCAGATTCCTTCCTACCGGACTCATCCATAAAGACAAATAAGGGTTTATTGGTCATACTCTTATCTCTCCTTTCATCAACTTCGGCAAAAGCAAATCTCGCATTGTTGCTAATTTTTGGTTTTCTTTTGAAATTGTTAATATCTTTTTATACATAGGTTCCACTAACTGGTGAAACTTTTGCATCGTTGAATCATTTGGTACCACAATCTCTAAATTTTCAAATTGGCTTTTATTTATTATTAAAGTAGTGGAACCCCCTGCCCCAAAAGCTTCCAGAAGTCCTTTATTCCTCTTGAAAAATTGATATAAAAAATAAGTGTATTCTTTGTTATTGGGAATAATGCTATTTATCTGTTGATTGGTAATACTTTCTTCTGTCGTAATACTCACAAGACCTACTGTGGCAATACAGCTGACACATACGGATCCGACTGGAAGCAGTAAACTCCCCATTCTATCAGCACTTTTTTGGGAAAGATGCCTCTCTGTGTTTAAAACAAAAGTGTTTGTCATGTCTGGAATAGTTACGAATGGATAATCCGAGCCAAAATTCAGCAGATCTTTAGTTGATGGAGTTTTACCAGTTACCACTCTGCCCATGTCTTTTACTTTTTGGGTTTGTAATTTGTCTTTATTTTTTATGAACCACTCTTTAAAAATTGCCTGGGCCATTTCTTCAAGAGTTTTAGAAATTTTATTATTCACCTCAATCTTGTCATCAAATGTAGAAAGAATTGAGGCAATTTCGTTTTGTTTTCCGATACTATTCGGAAGGTAAAGTTCCAATAAATCTTCTATCTGTGTCGAACTCATATTTCCTTGAGCACTACCATCTGCAAGCTTCTTTAATAAATGCTTATTCCCCGGAGAAAGCACCGAATAATATAAAAATTTTTTAGTTAGTTTGTTTTCATTCTTAACATAAAACTTCCCAACACGTTGGTTTAAATAATACGTCCTTCCATTATCATTCAATATCGCGACTTTCCCCGAGGTTGCTCCCGTCATCGCGACAAGAAAGTCACTTTTCACTAATTCAAATTTTTT
>JAPLZT010000003.1 GCA_026394855.1 Candidatus Woesebacteria bacterium | reverse complement strand
GACAGGAAAGGATTAACACTATATATACAGTAGCTCTTGAAGGAATGAATTTGTGTTTTCTTGGAGCTTTGGGAGACAAAGAACTTTCCATTGAAACAAAAGAGGCAATTGACGGTATTGATATACTTTTTGTACCAATTGGGGGAGAAGGAGTTTTAGACCCAGCTGTGGCGCATAAATTAGCTGTACAATTTGAACCAAAAATAATTATTCCTAGTCATTATGGAGAAGTTGGTATTACAAATTCCTTAAAAATGTTTTTAAAAGAAGCAGGAGAAGAGGGAGTAAAACCTGTTGATAAATTAACAATCAAAAAGAAAGATTTGGAAGGCAAAGAAGGAGAAATAATAATACTAGAGCAAGTTTAAAATGTTTGAACTTATTGAAAAATTAAGACAAAAACCAGATCGTACCAAAAAACAAATAGCTTTTTTGGTGGCCTTTTTTCTGACAGGTATTATATTTGTCATATGGTTATCTGTTGTTTATCCAGATTTTAAGCAGGGCAATTTAAAAGAAGAAGTAGTTTCTAAACTTGAACCAAGTCCACTTGGAACTTTTGGAGAGACGTTTAAAACAGGAATGTCTGCAATAGGAGAACAATTTACAAAATTAAAAGAATCAATCTCGTCAATTTCTAAGGATCTTACTTCTTCTGATGTGGCGACGACGACTTTAGGGCAATAATTTTAGATAAAAACGACTTTTATTATTTCACTCATTATGCTATAATAGAGGCACTTATTTTTATTAAACATGCCTAAAAACCTGAAAGTAAAGGAGTCAGACGAACCCCAAATCCCTGAAAGATTAAGCATTATCTCGCAGGAAATAGTAGACGAAATGAAAACGTCTTTTATTGACTATGCAATGTCAGTTATTACTGACCGTGCTCTTCCTGATGTCAGAGATGGGTTGAAGCCAGTACATCGTCGCGTCTTATTTGCTATGAACGAATTAGGTTTAACCTCGGGGGCAAAGTCGCGAAAATCTGCAGCAGTTGTCGGAGAAGTGTTGGGGAATTATCATCCACATGGTGATGTGGCTGTCTATGATTCTATGGTCAAAATGGCACAAGATTTCACCATGCGTTATCCACTTGTTTTAGGTCAAGGAAATTTCGGTTCTATAGATGGCGATAATGCGGCGGCAATGAGATATACGGAAGCCAAAATGACAAAACTTTCAAGTGAGCTTCTTCGTGACATAGAAAAAGAAACTGTTGATTTCATACCAAACTATGATGGTACAAAAAAGGAGCCAAAAGTTTTACCGACTACTGTTCCTACACTTTTACTAAATGGCACTTTAGGTATTGCTGTTGGTATGGCCACAAATATTCCTCCACACAACCTAGGTGAAGTAATGGATGCACTTTCATTTTTGGTGGATAATAAAGATGCGACGACTGAAGATTTACTCCAGTTTATAAAAGGTCCAGATTTCCCTATTGGTGGTTTAGTTTTTGGTGCAAAAGATATGGCTCACGCATATGCTTCGGGTCGCGGAGGAGTTGTCACCCGCGGTGAAGCAGAAATAGTGGAAAGTAAAGCTGGGCAACCACAAATTATAATTACTTCTATTCCATATAGAGTAAACAAAGCAAATCTTATAACAAAAATTGCCGAACTGGTTCGAGACAAAAAACTTGATGGGATAAAAGCTATGCGAGATGAATCTACAAAAGATATTCGTGTAGTTATTGACCTCAAGGGAACGAGTCATCCACAAACAGTTCTCAATTATATTTATAAACACACACAACTAGAAGAAGCTTTTCATTATAATATGGTTGCTTTGGTAGATGGTATTCCTCAAACACTGTCACTTAAAGGTATTTTGGAAGAATTTGTTTCTCATAGAGTAACGGTTATAAAACGTCGAACAGAATATGATTTGAAGAAGGCTCTGGAACGGGAGCATATTTTACTTGGTCTCAAAAAAGCCCTAGACCATATTGACCAAATCATAAAACTTATAAAAGGTTCAAAAGATACCGGAGAAGCGCATAAGAAATTGATGTCTGAATTCAAGTTTTCTTCCATTCAAGCCACAGCTATTTTGGAAATGAAACTGTCACGTCTAGCTGGATTAGAGAGAAAGAAAATTGAAGATGAATTAAAAACAATTCAAGAAT
>JAPLZT010000038.1 GCA_026394855.1 Candidatus Woesebacteria bacterium | reverse complement strand
TATCTGCGGTTGGGGATCCATACACGGTATTTCTTCCACCTGGCGATAATAAAGTAGTTAATGAAGACCTTTCGGGAAGCTTTGAAGGAATCGGAATTGAAATAGGTTTTCGTGGGAATCAGTTAACGGTGGTTTCACCCTTACCTGCATCCCCCGCTGAAAAAGCAGGAATAAAGGCGGGGGATTTTATAGTCGGAATTAAAGATGAGGCAAAGAAAGTTGATAGGGGAACTGTTGGAATTTCTCTTCCCGATGCAGTTAAAATTATCAGAGGTTCCGCAGGGACTAAAGTCACATTGATGCTGACAAGGGACGGGTCGGATAAACCGATTGTAATAACCGTTGAAAGGGCTAAGCTGGATGTTCCCAGTGTAACTTTGGAGTTTGTTGGAAAAGACAAAAACGTGGCCCATCTTAGAATTATTAAATTCGGAGGAACAACTTTAACCGAATGGGACAAAGCGGTTAATGAAATATATGCAAACAAAGAAACTCGCGGGATTGTTCTTGATCTTAGAAATAATCCGGGAGGGTATCTCGAGGCCTCGGTTGATATTGCCGGAGAATTCTTAAAAACCGGAAGCGTTGGGGTTATTGAGGAAGATTCAAACGGCAAGAAAATCGAGTTTAAAACACAAAGAATGGGAAAACTAACCGAAATTCCTTTAATAGTTTTAGTTAATGGGGGGTCAGCTTCTGCCTCTGAAATATTAGCAGGAGCTTTAATGGATAATAAAAGGGCTAAGGTTGTCGGAGAAAAGACATTCGGTAAAGGATCAATTCAGGAACCGATAGATTTTAACGGAGGAAGCGGAATTCACATTACCATTGCCAGGTGGCTAACGCCTGCCGGAGTATGGGTAGATGAGAAAGGACTTACACCGGATACCGAAATTAAATTTGACGAGACTAGTAAAGTAGATAATCAGCTTGAAGAGGCAATTAAACTCTTGTAGACCCTTCTTAACTCACTTGGTCAGGTAATTGGAGCAGTTGTCAGGCGGGTCTGATTTCTTTGCCGTAACCATCGCTTATGACCCTGTGTTCTTTTCCATTGATCCTAACCGACTGAGGCTGACCTGTTTCAGTCGCCAATCTTAAGGCATTATGAACATTTTCTTGTTCAGTTTTCAACTCTTGTGCAGACGGACCTTGTTCCCTTGTTCCGTTATTCCCTAAAAATCTGTTTAACATACGCGTATTTTATGTCTGAACATGCTTTGAAGTCAAGGCGATGACTTTTTCTAAATTTCCATCAAGAATTCCTTCAAGATTTCCAAATGATTTTTTAATTCTGTGATCTGTAATTCTGTCCTGCGGGAAGTTGTAGGTTCTGATTTTTTCAGCCCTCATTCCTCGTCCTATGACTGAACGATAGCCTTGTATAGTTTTCTCTTTTTCTTCTTCCTGTTTCTCCCATAATTTTGCTCTTAAAAGATCCAATGCGATTTTTCTATTCTGTTCCTGGAATCTTTCTGTTTGAGCAGCAACTACCAGTCCGGTTGGCTTATGAATTAGCCTTACCGCAGTTGAGACTTTTTGAACGTTTTGACCCCCCTTTGAAGAAGCATGGAAAAACTGTGTTTCTATATCTTGTGGATTAATATTAACTTCTCCTTCTTTAATTTCAGGTAAAACTACAACCGATGCGGTTGATGTATGAATTCTTCCGTGTCTTTCTGTTGAAGGAATTCTTTGAACTCTATGAACTCCGGATTCATTTTTCAACTGCTCCCAAACTCCTAAGCCCGTAATTTGAAGTACATTTTCACTGACAGAAGTTATCTTCCAGCCTTTTTTAAGAGAGTAGCGGTAGTACATCCGGTTAAGATCATCAGCCCAAATTTTGGCTTCGTCGCCGCC
>JAPLZT010000060.1 GCA_026394855.1 Candidatus Woesebacteria bacterium | reverse complement strand
AAACGAGAAACTGAAAGTAACCAATGTCAAAAATCTCCAGGGAAATTGTACAAACTTTAAGGCAGGGATCACTTGCCAAATAAAAGTAGATCTGGAATGAGCCATGAAAGCCGCAAACCAACCAATCAAAATAAAAAAAAGTAGTATGTAGTATGTAGTATGTAGTTTGGGATTTAGCTTCTTTCGTAAAAACAAAACAACTAAAACAACTAAAATAATTAATGACAGTATCCAATGAATATGACCTACCTGAAAAGGCATCCCGTCATTTTCCATCCAGACAGAAGGACCATATCCCCAAAAGCGGGAAATGAAAAGCTGATTAAGGGTTGCAAAATGGGCAATATATTCATAGTAGCCGTTAATCAAAGTGTCAACCTGAACATATTTCTGTTCTAAGATTGCAGGAAGAGTAAAGAAAGCGGTTAATCCCAAAGCCAATAAACTACTAGATACTAAATACTTGATACTAGATACCGGTTTCTTAAAACGCCATAGCCAAAACAAACACCAAATGGCAAAAATTGGCGTAAAGATAAGAACCATCAGGTTATGGGATAGAAAAAGTCCCACCCAGGAAAGAGATAATAAAATAACTAAGCCAGCCTTCGCCCTACCGGGCTTCTGGCCTACGGTCAGCAATTTATAGGAGAACAAAAGGATGACCGGAAACCAGATAAAAGCCCAGGCTTCATTCATTGCTCCTCTGACATAAACATCAACCGCACGGTATGGAGCCCAGATATAAAAGACTGAAGATAAAACTCCACCGACTTTTCCAAAAAACTCTTTGGAGAAAAAGTACATCGTAATACCGGAAAAGATAAAAGAAATTAAGAAAACTAACTTTGCCGTATCGACAAAAGAAAAGCCAACTACTCTAAATAGTTCCCCTACTAAATAAGGAAGAGGCGGATAGTAGTTAAAAAGAGGAAAACCAAAACCATAGCCCATATCAGGAATCCATCTGCAGGGAATTTGTAAATCAAGAAAGCACTTTTCCATCTCAAGTTGACGCATCATTTGAAGATCATCATGCATCTTAAAATATCCGGAAGTTAACAATGTCCTTCCCGCAAGAAGAGCAGCAAATATAACTATAAAAATCGGAAATAGTAATTTATTTTTTTTCATCTCACTTAATTTTCAAAATCCTGAAAGCGGCCGTACCATTAGGATAGCTAATATTTTTAATAACTTCCACTTTTGGGTCTGTCGCAAACTCACTTTCCGGTAAATTGGGCGCATAAATAACAAAATAGGTACCGTCATCTCCCCTTTCTTTAGGCCAATCGATACGGCGAAATTCGACCCGACCGAATTTCACCGGCCGCAACTTGCTAATGTCGGAATAATAAAAATCTTTAGGATAACCTTCCTTTTCGACTTCTTTTTGATAAACTGCCGGATCAATTTGCAAAAAGAATAAATAATGAATATAAGGTTCTGTCCAGGGATCGTCAAAAATAATCCTGCTTTCTTTGGGAAAAGTTTTAACGGTAGACATTATTTCTTTGTAGCCGTAATCCCATGACCGGGCCCGATCGGCTTGAGTTAAATAAAAATAGGAATAAAGAAAGTAGGCCAAAAAAGAAAATAACAAAACACTAACTATACTTATAAACCACTTTTTTTGGATATTATTTAATAAATCAAAAGCCTTACCAAATCCTATACCTATTATTATAGTTAACGGAAAATACAAAAGAAGCGATCTGTAAGTATGAAAAGGATCGCCGGTTAAGGCGGCCGGTAACGGCGCCAAGAGTACCCAGGTTAAAATTACTTTCTTTTCATGGGTAATTTTCTTAACAAAATCGGTTAAACCGATAAACAAAAAAGGCAACAGCCAGAAATAAAAAACACTGAAATTGACAACTGATCTTTGTTTATCAAAGTCCCCGTTAACAAAAAGATTTTTAGGAGAAAAGTAAGAAAGATACAAAGACGCAACCTGCCGTGTTCTTAAATAAATCTTGTTATTTTGAAAAAAGCCTATCTTTAATTCCTCAACATATCCCGGTGGTTTTTCACTTTTAGCAAAGATACTTACTCCGACTACCCGATGATAGCCCCCGGCCCGAAAGGTAATTGACAAAAGAGGAATTAATAAAAACAAAAAGACAAAAATAATCGGAATCAGCCGAATCTTTATTTTCACCAATTTCTTAAATGAAAGTATGATTACCGTTAACCCAAAAAGGGGCACAATTACTCTTTCGGCCTGATAAGAATACATCGACAAAATAAAGGCAAATCCCGAGAAAAATATATGCCTTAGTTTTTCGGTTTTAATAAACTTAAGCCAGAAAAATACACCAAAAGAAAAAAGAGTCAGAGCTAAATTACCCTCAAAGCTACCTCTGCTATAAAAAATGTGCCATGGAGAAATTGTTAAAATAAGTGTTGTAAATAAGGCAATTTTTTTGTTCCAAAACTCTTTAGTAGTTAAATAGATAGAGATCAAAGCCGCGACCCCCGAAAGGGCAGTTAAAAATCTGGTACTAAACTCCGATAATCCCAAAAAACCAACAATTACTGAAGACAGATAAACATAAAGGGGAAGAAAGAAAACTTCAAAAGAACGAAATACAATAGGAAGACGCATCCCAAATTCGTCCCTACCTGTTTTGAATATCGAAAAAGCGTTATATCCCAAAGCCGCTTCATCTTTAAAAAATCCGAATGGCACCTCACCCAATTTATAAAAACGCAACAAGACACCAAGAAATAAAATCGCTCCCAAAATAATTATGTTGTAATATTTTTTCACCGATGACGATATAAATAAACCGTTTGGTTTTTACCTTGATCTTTCTGGCTAAATAATATGTCTATTAAATCAATTCCACCGATAGACAATTTAAATAATGGTTCTGATGGTCCGGGATCATCGGGTAAAACATCAACGAAAAGACCACCCTTTAAATTCTCCCGCCAAATATTAAATTCCCTAAACTCAAATCCATCAAGATTCTTATCCTTCAAATAAAAGCTGAAAAAAGGTTTTGGATCAATTAGCCTTGAATTAACAACTACTCTTTCATTACCTTTTCTTAACGTTTTTACTTTCCCGGTAATATCAATGTATATTCCCCGACGGGGAGAAAAACGACTCTCGCTAAGATTCTTAAAATACAAATTACCATAATATATAAGTTCAAAAATATAAAAAATACTTAAAAGAAATAATAGTGGTCGTCTTTTTTTGTCTTCCCCTAAAAATAAAATTGCCAGCGAGGCAAAGTAGGAAAAAACTATACCCGTCCCCAACAATAAATGCTGATCGTATTTTCCAAAAATTCCCGAAAGAAGCAGAAAAAAGCAAAATATTTCAATCATTAAAATCATCTTCTTTTTATCTGCGAGAAAAAAACCAATGACTATAAATATCAAGGTTGTTGCAAAAAACTTTTGGGTTTCCTCTACTCCCCACCTTTCGCGAGGGTGACCGTTAAAGAAATACATTCCCCAATCCAGACCATCGGATAAGGTATCAAATTTTTCTTGAAAGGAAACGGTTAATTTGTTAACAAAAATCTTAGTTGCAATCGGAGGGCTAATTAAGCTTACATTCAGTCTTTGGGCATCTACTTTCGTTGCCAATTTACCAGAAAAACTAAAAATTGAAACAAGGTAGATAACACCCAGAATTGACAATAACAATAGCAACACTTTTTGAAAGTTTTTAGCATTTAATATAAGTAAGAAAAGAGTCAAAACCGGCATTGCCAAAGAATAAACACGACTAAGCTCAAAATGCCACGGTGTTAAAGACAAAATAATAGTAGCTATCAAAGAAACCTTTTTATTGGCAGTAAATTTAATTAAAAAAAGATAAAAAAGATAAAGACTTAATATTCCAAGAACAAAAAACGGCAACCTGACTAAAAAAGGGGTCAAAGAAAACAATTTTACTTCGCTAAGGCTTAAACCTCTTGGATAAAAACCTAATCCCACCAGCCTTACTATTGCAGAAAGCAATAGAACAATTACAATGGATCTATTCTTTTTAATCACCAACTTATTATATATGAAACTTTCTATAATTATTCCGACGTACAATGAAGGTAAAACTATTGAAAAAATCATCGATAAAGTTTTCTTACAAAAAAATATTTATGAAGTAATTATTGTGAATGATGGTTCAAATGATGATACCCAACAAAAACTTCAATCAATTACCGAAAGACTTCTGAAAAGTAAAAAATTAAAAATAATCACGCACAAAAATAATTTAGGTAAAGGGGCGGCCATAAAGACCGGATTTGAAAATGTTAAAGGAGATGCAATCATCATTCAGGATGCAGATTTAGAATATAATCCCGAAGAATATTCCATCCTTCTTAAGAAATATTCCGGACAAAATGTGATTTACGGATCAAGGATCTTGGGAAATAATCGACATGCATATAAAAGAACTTATTTGGGCAACATTACCTTAACCTGGATAAATAATATTTTATTTGAAACTAATCTAACTGATATTTATACCTGTTATAAATTAATTCCTGCAAAGATTGCAAAAAAACTGAATATTCACTCTCATGGTTTTGAAATTGAAGCCGAAATTACCGCCAAACTACTAAACATGGGAATAAAAATCACCGAAGTTCCGATCACTTTTAATCCCAGACATTATGAGGAAGGCAAAAAGATTAAAGCCGTTGACGCCTTAAAAGGGATATGCACTCTTTTGTATTACAAATTACTAAGTTCAAAAAAATACAAAACCTCCTGAGGACCTTTGAGCTTAAATTCACGGGATTCTTCATTTATTCTTAAAGCTTTAGGATATACCGCAACCAATTCTAATCCTAATTTATCAGCGTCTCCAAAAAATCTTGATTTATTTACAACTAAATAGGTTTTATTTCCAAACTTTTTAGACTCCATAAGACTTTGGGGAACTTCTTTGAAATCAAGTCCTGTACCAATTACGGTAATTTCAGGTACATCATTTAAATATATTTGAAGCCCGTCAGGTAAGGTTCCAAAGAATCCTTCGGTTCCAACCACAATTTTTTTATTTGGTTCTTTTATATTTTCATTTCTCAGATACTCCGATATCTCTTTAATTCCATCCCCTGCGGTCCACTCTTCCAAGTAGCCGCTTCTTTCACTATTCGGCAAGTTTGCTAAAGAAGG
>JAPLZT010000022.1 GCA_026394855.1 Candidatus Woesebacteria bacterium | reverse complement strand
ATGCTCAAGGACGGTGATTTCACAAAAGTTTAGTAAACGCCATATAATTTGTTTAAGTGGCAGATAAAGCAGTCGCTGACTTGATTAGATTGAAGTGTGCTCGACAAAACCCGACGGAAAATTTAAAGTTTGGTTATGATTTAGCAGATGGGACAAGAAGAAAATTTCATTTAAAGCTTTGGAATATTTACAATTTTTTTGTAACATATGCAAACCTCGATGGTTATAAACCATCGGAAACTGAAAACTTAAAACTTAAAACTAATAACGTCTTGAATTTGTGGGTACTTGCGAGATTAAACCAAACAGTTAAAGATGTAACTGAAGATCTTGATAAATTTGATGCATTTGCGGCATCTAACTCTATCGATAAGTTTGTCGATGATTTATCCCTTTGGTATATACGAAGGTCACGCGATAGAGTTGGTCCCGCTGCTGATTCAGAAAGTGATAAAGAAGCTTTCTACCAGACTACATACTACGTTCTACATACTACCGCCAAATTATTAGCCCCTTTTACACCTTTTCTGTCTGAAATAATTTATAGAAACCTGACTAAAGATGAATCAGTACATTTGACCAACTGGCCTGAAATTGTGACGCTAAGTGATAAAGACAACACAATGTTGAGCGAGGTTCAGAAGATTAGAGAAATTGTTGAGAAGGCCCATGCAATAAGAAAAGAGAAGATAATTTCCGTAAAACAGTCGCTTACCTCATTTTCAACTATTGAAAAACCTGTTTCAAAAAACCTTGAATATTTACTAAAAGACGAAATAAACGTTAAAAAGATTATCTGGAATTCAAAAACTAATGAATTTGACACAAACATAACTCCCGAACTTGAAGAAGAAGCTAAAGCGAGAGAGCTTATGAGAAAGATTCAGGGGGAAAGAAAAAATATGGGACTTGATCTAACACAAAAAGTTGATGTTAAGAATGATTGGATTCCCAGAGATGCAAAACTAAAAGGCTGGATAATCAGAAAAGCGCAAGTAGGAAGTATCTCAGAAGGTGAATTTAATGTCAAAAAGATCTAAGTTTGACCCATTTTTTGTTTTTTCAATTGGTTTTTTAATTGCAATATCGTTGGTTTCGTTAAAATCAGTTTATCCTTCTATTTTCCCCGGGTATTTTTTCCTGACCTTTCTATGTATAGGCTTTTTTATTATATTTTCCTATATAGATTTTGATGTAATTTCTCTTTTTTCCAAGCATTTTTATGTAGGAAGTATTATTTTACTTCTCCTTACTTTGATTATCGGAGGAGTAACTAGGGGAGTGGTTAGGTGGATTTCGTTAGGCACTTTAACTTTACAGGCAGCAGAGATTACTAAACCGTTTTTGTTGGTGTTTTTTGCAAACTATCTATACAAAGAAAGATTAAATTCAAAAGGAATTATTAAGACAATTGCCTTAATGGGGATTCCCGTGGCTTTGATATTTATTCAGCCTTCCTTAGGAGTTTCGTTTCTTCTAACCTTAGGTTTTATTGGAGTACTTCTGGCATCGGAAATAAAAAAGATAAACTTTGTCTATTTAGTGGTTGCCGCCTTAGTTTTAATTCCAGTTGTTTTTAGTTTTCTTGCTCCGTATCAAAAATCAAGAATTACATCTTTTTTAAACCCGTATTCCGATCCAAAAGGCTCCGGTTATAACAGTATTCAATCGCAGATTGCTGTAGGAGATGGAAAATTATTTGGCAGGGGGCTTGGTAAGGGTGTTCAAACTCAACTTTCGTTTTTGCCTGAAAAACAAACTGATTTTATTTTTGCGGCAATATCGGAAGAACTAGGGTTTGTCGGTGCAGTATTAACCTTAATTTCATTCTTTATTCTTTTTTGGAGGATAACAGCTTTTATGGGAAATGCTGTTAACCCTCAGGCAAGAGCATATCTTGCGGGTATTTTTACCATGCTTCTTTTTCAAACAGTAATTCATATCGGGATGAACATGGGGCTTTTGCCTATTACGGGAGTTCCTCTTCCGCTTGTTTCTGCAGGAGGATCTTCATTTGTTTCCACAATGATTGCCTTAGGTATTGCTCTTGGGGCACGAAGGCGGTAAAATATGCCATATGGATTACGCAGTACTTAGAATTAAAGGCCATCAATACAAAGTTTCGGAAGGACAGGAGATTTTGGTTGATAAGATAAACTTGGCCGACTCCGTCGGTAAGGTAGGAGATGCCAAACTTGAAGCCGATATCCTTCTTGTTTCCAAAGAAGATAAGGTTAAGGTAGGAAAACCTCTAGTTAAAGATGCAAAAGTAACAATTAAGGTACTTGGTGAAGAAAAAGGAGAAAAAATAGATGTTTATAAATACAAGTCAAAATCCCGTTATAGAAGGCATACCGGTTTTCGTTCCCAATTAACCAGACTTCTTATTCAAAAGATATCGTAATGTATCTTTCTAATCTCTTGACAACCGTGAAAATAGAGATTATATTGCATTAATAGTATGGCAAAGAAAAAATCAGCAGGTGCAGGACAGCACAGACGACCGGCAGGGAAAAGGTTGGGGCCTAAAGTTGCTTCAGGGGAAAAAGTTTCAACAGGCAATATTTTAGTTACACAGCATGGAACAAACGTAACTCCCGGCAAAAATGTTAAAGTGGGACGGAATTACACTCTTTATTCAATGGCGGACGGCGTTGTTAAGTTTGGAAAAAAAATAGGTAGAAAAGTTGTTAGCGTCGTAAAATAACATGGCCGAAGAAATAATTCAACTCGAAGTAAATCAATTACAGCCCAATCCACTTCAACCCAGAGGTTCCATTACCCCGGAAAGCTTAGTTGATTTAGTTGATTCAATTCGGGAACATGGAATTTTAGAGCCTTTGGTTGTTGCCAAAACTCCGGCAGGTTTTCAGATAATTGCAGGAGAGAGAAGGTGGCGTGCCTCAAAACTTGCAGGTCTTACTCATGTTCCGGCAATAATCAGGGAAACTTCTCCAAGAGGAATGCTTGAAATGGCTCTTGTAGAAAATGTGCAAAGAATGGACCTTAATGCTTTAGATAGAGCCAAGGGTTTTGAAAGACTAATGAATGAGTTTGGTTTGACAACATCCGAAATTGCAGTCAGAATTGGAAAAAGTGTTGCCTATGTATCAAATTCTGTAAGGCTTCTTTCTCTTCCCGATGCTTTAAAAGACGGACTTCTCTCGGGACTTATTTCAGAAGGTCACGCAAGGGCACTTGCCGCAATTGACGACCAGTCATTAATGGTTGAAGCCTATAAGATAATATTAAGAGAGTCAGGGTCGGTTAGGCGCGCAGAAGAGCTTGCCAGAAGAATGAAGTCGAAATCCAATCAATCTCCCGATAAGTCAGGATCAAGAAAACTGTATTTGAGAGTGGTTTCCGAAGAACTTGATAAAATGCAGGAAGTAATGGCTGAAAGTTTTAATAAAGATTTAACAGACGGACAAAGAAGAGCAAAAGTTAATATTGTAAGATCTCAAAGAGAAACAAAAGTAACCTTTGTTTTCCCCGGAGGGCTTCAAGAAACCCAGCCAAAGTTCATGAGAGTCTACAAATCAGTTACTTCCTAGTAATTTGGTGTTTCAACCATTCCGGCGAGACTTACAGGCCAATAAATTATCCATGCACGACCGCTTATTACCTTTTTCTTTATGGATCCAAAACTTCTGGAGTCATATGAATGTGAACGGTTATCTCCCATTACAAAAAACTCGGCGTCCGGGACTTTATATGTTTGGCCTCCCGCCAAAAAACTTCCGCCTTGAGTCAAGACTTCGCTTGTAAGATAGTCTTCTTTTAATAATTTATTATTTATATAAACATGATTTTCTTTGATAGAAACGTTATCTCCGGGAAGACCGACCACTCTTTTAATATAATCATCAGAAGAAACCGGGGGTGTAAAAACCACGACATCACCCCTTTTGGGTGGATTTTTGTAGTAGCTTACCTTTTCTGTAAGTAAATATTCGCTATCGGGGTAATTTGGAGACATTGAAATCCCCGATATTTTATGAGGACGCATAATAAGAAGATAAACAAAGAAGAATATGCCAATTGCAAAAACAAGTACTTCACCTATATCCAAAAAAAATGCACCGAGACGTTTAAACATAGATTAATAATAATACATAGAGGTTTACTGAACAATCACATCATGAACACCGTTTTCCCTGACGCCCAAAGAGCTAACCCTAATAAATTTCGCATTTTGCCAAAGTTCTTTAATGTTTTTAGCTCCGCAGTAAGAATATCCTGATCTAATGTTAGCTTCCCATTTTTCAATACTATTTCTAACAGGGCCTTTATATAAAACAAAACTTTCGATTCCTTCTATGTGTTTAATATAAGTCGATGATAAGCCGTTAAGTTTTTTTGAATGATTCTCCTTTTCAGCTAAAGAAGTTGAAGCGTTATAGGTTTTGTACTTAATTCCGTCTTTA
>JAPLZT010000148.1 GCA_026394855.1 Candidatus Woesebacteria bacterium | reverse complement strand
AGTTCTTCCGGGGAAATAATAATAAATGTAATAAGCGGATATTGAAACAAAAACTGTCTGCAAGATACTTCTGGCAAAATTTAAATCCACATTAATTCCCAAACTTTTCCAAATTCCAACTTGCCCATACAGCGAAGGTGTGAGTGGCGAGAATAGCCAGATAGAAAGACCCGGGTCAAAAAAACTTACCTGACCAAGCCAAACAAACAATAACAACGCAATCAAAGGCCAATGTTTTAAGCGCGATTTGATTAGATCAATAATTAAAAACGGAGTTAACCAGACAAACCACTGGGGATGTGTGTGAGTAAAAATAAAGAATATAAGAATTAATATGAACAATCTCTTCCAAAGATCTTCCAACTTCGTTGTTAAAAAAAAGAAAAGAATATAAAAGAAAAGTATAAAAACCGGGAAAAATATTATTGCTTCTCCTCCTGAAATGGGAAGAGTTGCATATAGACTTTTTGTTGTTTGTCCGGCAACCAGTGCATTTCCCCTAAACCCGGGTGAATTGATGAAAGGCAGAATCGAAACAATATAAGTTAATACCCCGATTCCGACAATCTTTATCCGGTCAAACCATTTTCCCTGAAGCAGGGCAAGCGGGACCAAAAACAAAAACGGAAATATTTTAAAAGAAGCCCCAAGACCCAAGAAAAATGAGGCCAGGAAGTATTTTCCCTTCCTTACGGCAAGGTAAAGCGCCAGAATTGCCAAAAATGTCGGAATTACATCAAACTGACCCATCATATAAGTTGCATATAAATTTACCGGATTAAACATCCAAATAGTGAATGCCAGAAACTTGTTTTTGGGGTCTTTGAAAAATTTGTAAAGCAGAATTGAAATCCCGATATCAAACGGCAAATAAGGAAGTTTAAGAGTAAGAAGGAGAAAATTAAGCTGCAAATTTCCCAAAAGACCCGGTAAATTAAAAATAAAATTATGAAGGAGATACCGGCTAAATGGCAGGGATACTAAATAACTAACCGGACCCAGGAAAAAATAAACTAAAGGCGGATAGTTGAAAAGGTTAGAGGGGTAAATTTTTAAGATAGGAGCCGTAACCGGCAAATTTCTTAAATAATCATAGAAATTTAAAAAGTTGCCTTTAGCAATAACTTCACCGGCAAAATAAAACGGCTGAACATCCGAATGAAAGGTTGAGAATGCCAAGAATAGTCGGATCAAAATCCCTATAATAAGCACCGTGATTATTTTCCTTTTCACTTCTTTGTTCTAATAATGATTGTAACTGCGACTATGGCACTTAGTAAAGAAATTATATCCAATATTCCTCTAAACAGGGTCTCCCTAAAAGCAATTTCGATTTCGTGCTTGCCTGCGGGAACTCTAAATTCTACCTGGCCATAGGGTTTACCGGCAAAGGCTTCAACTTTCCTTCCATCAATTTTTACTTCCCATCCCGGAAAATAATATTTGTAATAATCAAGAGTTTTTGGGGCATCGAAGTTTACCTTAAATGTGCTGGCCAATTTTGTATCGGGCGAGGCCTCTGTCGGACGTTTTTCTGTTGCTTTGGGAAGCCTTAAATATTCCTCCCCCGTTTTTAGATATTCTTCAGACGCAACCGGAACCGGAATATACCTATTTATATAGTATTCATCCGTTCTGCCCAAAAAGTCATGAGGTTTAAAATAAGTAAAATTTAGTGCAATCACACCAAGAATAATCGTTATTCCGATATATTTACTAAACCGAAATT
>JAPLZT010000026.1 GCA_026394855.1 Candidatus Woesebacteria bacterium | reverse complement strand
TAAATTTTATGTTTTTGATCATCTGACTGGTTGAGATTATAAAATCAATAGTACTGCCGCCCGGAAAAACCAAACCGTAGGGAACATTAATTTGACAATTTATACAGATTACCCGGCTATCAGAACTAAAATTAATTTTTTTGCCTTCGGTGGCAACTTCCGTAAAGACGATTGATTCGGCAATTGGATCCTTAAAGTTCAAACGATAAACATATTTTTTAGAATCCGGATCAAAACGCGCCGTGTAATCGCGCGAGTATGCTGAGCTACTGCATGAGTCACGCCCACACTTTAGTTCCTGTTTGACTAAAGCAAAAATCAGTTTGCCGCTTCCACTATCATCTTCAAAAGCCCGTCCGCGCAGCCCAACATTATCAAATAATGGAAAAGCCACAAGTGTTATCAAGACAACGGTGAGAGAAATCAAATAATATGCGTTGCGCCGTATGAGGGAGTCTTTAAAAAAAGCTTGAATATTGCCAAAAAAGTTTCTGACGGCAAAAACAACAAAAATAATCGTGCAAACGTTAAAAAAAGCCGATACTGTAAAAAAATTAAAGCCGCTAAGCCGGATTTGTTTTAAGCTATGATAAATTCCCCATCCGATAGGCAAAGGGATTAGATAAACTCCTGCAGCAAAAATTAAGAAAATAATATTAGTTACGAGGTGGTATTTTTTACTGAAAAAAAGAAATATGGCAAATATGCAAAAGATAATGATAGTCGGGATAGTAAAGATATTTAAAAGGAGAGGGAGGGTGGTCAAAACCAGGGCAACGGCAAATATCCGGTTAAATGTAATTTCCAATGTGGTCAGTGAAAGTTGATTTTTACTTTGAGAAATGTCACTGGGAATAACGGCCATATTTTTATAATACCAAATATTGGTCGTATTAAGTACCAACTTGCTGAGCATACCACTCTAGTACCCAAAGATTATTTATCTCCTTCAGGAAGTTCCAAAGCCTTAATTTCCGGCAAGCTTTTACCAATAACAGCTTGCAAATCCCCATATATTCCGTGAGTATGGTCAACCACCTTTCTTATTTCTTTCTCCTGCCTTGCCCATTTGACATTAAAGTATCTTTTTTCTTTCTCTAATTCTTCCTGTAGGTTAGTAAAGGCATCAACAATTCCTTCAACCCTATTTCTAAATTCGGTACCGGTTAAATATTGGTATAGGATCTTCATCTTTTCATCTTTACCTTCACTAGATTGACGTTCGTGATACAAACTAACTAAATTAAATCTCAATGACCAGGAAAGAGGAATAAAATGCTTCCAGCTCACAATCCAAACTCCGTCTTTGTATGAAAAACTCTCAACCCCTTCAGGCAGTTTTACGGAAACTAAAACGGCCAAATCTGCTTTTGCTTGTCTTTGATCCTCTTTGAGTTTATTTATCCATCCATTACTCCATTCAGCATTTTTACTTTCCCACAAAATCATTCCACAACTTCTTCCAAGTTTATCAACAACTTCCTGAGAGATATCAGCTCCTCTTTGACCTTTTTTAACTTCAAGAATTTTATCTGTTGGAAATTCTGACCTAAGTTTTGATTCAAGTTCCAATTCTAATGTTTCACCTTGAGTTTGTTGAGAACCTTGCTCCAACTTCTTTCTTAATTCTTCATTTGCCTCAAGGATATCCTGCATTTTTTTATCTTTTTCCAAATCTTTGAGTTTATGTTCATCTTCTGCTTTTTGTCTTGCACCAGTTTTAATTTTTTCCTCTTCGTCCATTAGTTTCTTCTTCATCTCAATTTCGCGATCCTCGTCTTTTTCCCTAAGTTTTCTAACCTCTCCAAGAAGCTCGCCTATATTGGCAGTTAGTTTTTTGTTTCTTTCCCTTTCGGATTCCAAATCTTTTCCAACTCTGATAGATGCTTCTTCTTCAGCTTTCCTTTTAACTTCTTCTAAATCAATTTTATGCTTAGCTTCCAAAGACGCACTAACCTGCTCTTCAATTTGATGTTTTAAAGCATCTGTTGGTTCAAATTCTTTGTGACAAAATGGACATTTAATTGTGTTTTTCATTACATTAATTACAGATTATAATACCACTATATGTTAACAAAATCAGATTTTCTTTTGTATTTGGAAGCTCCTGTGCACCTATGGGCAAAAAAACACATTCAATCTTACAAGGAAATCCTCTCGGAATATGAAAGATTTTTGATGGAACAAGGAAAGGAGGTAGAAAAACTTGCCCGAAATCTTCTACCTAGTGCAGAGTGGCAAAAAACATTCAGAGTGGGAGAGTTCGAAACCCGCGCAGATGCTTTGCTGAAAAATGCTGACGGAACATACGATTTATACGAAGTAAAAAGTATAACTAATATCGAAAAGGAGCATATATACGATGTAATCTTCCAATCAATAGTAATAGGTAAAAATATACAACTCAATAGAATCTTTTTAGTCACCTTGAATAAGGAATACATATTGGAAGACACGTTAAATATAAATACTTTATTTGTAAAAAATGATGTTACAAATAAAGTTAGAGAACTGACATCGGAAACGGAAAGTAAAATGGCAGAAGCATTGAAAGTTACTAATAGTAAAAGCACGAATTACATAGAAAATTGTCTAAAACCTAAAGATTGCCCGTGTCTGGATTTGTGTTATCCAAACTTGCCTGAAAAATCAATTTTTGATATTCCGTTACTTAGTCCTAAAAAGAAACGCACGTTAGTGGATTCCAAAATATTCGAAATAAAAGATATTCCACTATCTTTTGAGCTGTCTCCAAAGCAAAAGCTTATTGCTGGTGTAATCAGATCTGATCTTCCCCATCTTAACAAACAAAATCTTCAAGAATTTTTAAATACTTTTATCTATCCGCTTTATTTTTTAGATTATGAAACATACTCGCTAGCAGTTCCAATTCATAAAGGCTACAAACCATACCAGCATATGGTTTTCCAATATTCTTTACACATTATTGATAGGGACAAAAACATTGAACACAAAGAATACTTGGAAATAGAAGATCGTGAACCTTCAAAAAAGCTTCTTGAAAAATTAAAGAATGATATTGGGAATACTGGTACAGTTATTGTCTGGAATAGCACTTTTGAATCCGAAAGAAATAGAGATATGGCAACCCTCTGTCCGAAGCACAAAGAGTTTTTGGATAATATTAATAGCAGAATTGTTGACCTGGCTGATTTTATAAAAAAAGAATATTATATCCATCCAGGTTTCCTCGGTAGTTGGTCAATTAAAAACGTTCTTCCAGTTATGGTTCCCGAGTTAAGTTATAAAAATCTAAAAGTAAATAAGGGTGATGTTGCCATGATTGCATGGTGGGAACTAATACATTCTGAGGATAAATCAGTTGCAAAAGACCTTCTTGAATATTGCGGACTAGATTCTTTGGCAATGGTTGAAATTTGGAGAAAACTAAATAATCTTTTAGTTAATTAAAACTTGGCAACCTCATCAATTTTATTTTGGAGTTTACTAGTCTCCATTAATGCAACAATCATCTTTTGATAATGCTCAATATCTTCATTTGTTAATTCTCGACCTTTTCTATCCTTAAGCCATTTTTGAGCAGGCTGATATCCTCCTATGTAAAAATTCCAGGCGACTTCTGGAACATTTCCAAAATATTGATTTTCATTTATGTAAACATTTCTATTCTTATAGTCTATTTTTTCTACAATATTTGATCCTTCGCTCGGATAGGTTGTGATAAGTTGGTTTACTTTTGGCGAT
>JAPLZT010000137.1 GCA_026394855.1 Candidatus Woesebacteria bacterium | reverse complement strand
CCTGTTAATTGGGCCTGTGGGATTGTTGATTTAGTTCGAATAAGTAAATCGGGACTAAATTTCCAGTTCATTTTCTTTGCAACCAATTTCCCTACTTCTTCCGATTGATTAAATCCTCTAAAGTTTTTTCTGTACCAATGCAGGGGCACAGGAACCAAAGTGGCGGACAGTGAAAAGCGTACAGCGTATAGATTTTTAACACAAACTTCTGCAAGCTCACAAGCAATTTCAGTAGAGTATTTATATTTAAGTGTAATTATTGCTTCCCTAATTACACCTTCGTATTTGAAACAGGAATAAGTTTCTCTATTGGTCCACCCGCTAGGTGGAACTTTTTTCAAACAATCTTCACAAATATATTTACCATCGCGTCCACAAGTAAGACAGGTTTTGGGAAAAACAAAATCGAGAAGCCCCATAAACTAATTATGACACTTTTGGTGGAAAGCGTGGCACAAAGTTGGAATGTTTTTCATTGGCTAATCAGAGCTCCAAGCTCGATTGAATTATAACACCTGAACATTTTTTTGAGGAATAAATTCTCAAACCTGGACTTTAGATAGAAATTCTCTGTCTTGGTTTAAATCCAATAGATGAATTTGTATACTATTACCAAACTCGTTCGTTACCCGTCCACCCTTGGTCACATAAGTTTCTTGCTCACCATTAAGGGGAATTGCCAACGCCAAACTCATTCCCTCTGGTTTATCTCGCTTTATCTCCATAGCTCTCAATGCAACGAATTTGGGATTCAAATTTTCTGTCAATTCCTGGGCGGTGTCGTATCCAGCAATATCCTTGGCTGTTGCACCGTGGGACAGGCTCACCGAACATGGACCAAATTCAGTGACAACAACACCCATGCCTGTATCAAGACCATCACCATCATAAACAAGCATAACTTCACTTTTTTTCTGAGGAGTTGCAATTCCTGCTTTATCAACCGCTGTTGTTACAATCCAATCATTGGGGTGTTTATTTAAAAGGTCTATCATGTGGCCAATTTGATTCCGTATCTCATCCGTTGGCGCCTTTCTTGACATATCTTCCAGACTTTCTTTCGCATTATCTCTATTAGCGGAACCAGTAAAAAGAAGAACGGATGCGTCCTCTTTGCGAACTCCAGGAAGTGACGTTTCAGTTTTAATAGGTTCTGTCATATTCTGGGTGAATTCTACCCTTTTTTCTCCGTATCTGTCAAGACGTTTGCCATTCCCGGATTATGACATCCTAAAAGGGTGACATGTCAGCAAATGCTGTCATAAGGCATCCCTCCCACGACGTAGCTAAAGTTAATGGGGATAGTTTAAATTTTAGATTGGAATCACTTTTAAATTAAGTGTTTATTGTTTTGGAGATAAACCTTGAATTACTCTTGCTGCTTCGTCTTCTCTTTTTATTCTCTTCAATTCAGCTAAGGCATTTAAACCCATTTGCAAATCTTCTGCATCTAAGACCGCATCATTACGCTCTTGTTCCCTTTGTTGTAATTTTCTAACCTCTAATAACGCTCGCAGTGAATCTTGAGGGATAGGAACACCCGTTTCGGAATCAAATTTTGGAGCTTCAATTCCTTTTTTTCTTGCTTCCTCAACCAGATACCCGCAATCTCCTCTAAAAATGCCCAATCTGGCTTCCGAACTGGCATGTGTTAAACCACCTTTCTCATTAAGTACCTTTTCAGGTAAAGGCATTCCAGTATACTTAGAAAATTTAGCTTCATCTCGAACCTCAAGAACTTCTTGCATATCTCGTTCCGCCCGCCTTGTTAACAACTCAGTGTAATGTTGAAGTCGTGCGGGTTCATCATTTCTTAAATCCGCCGCAGTTTGATTGTGAAATTTTGGTTCCATAGGAACATCCACTACATCAAATTTCAATCTTTCAACCCGACTTCTTAATGCTTCAATTGGTTGTGCTGTTTCAGAACTTCCTTCAGGCATATAATTTTATCGACAGGCAAATTATATCATGTACAGATTATTTTTCAGTTCGGTGTAATTGAAAAAGGAACACCGTTTCCTTTTGAATCTGTAATGTCTATGTCCCTTGGCGTTTTTAATTCGCCAGTTTTCTTATCATAAAAAAGTGTCGCCACTTTGCCATTCGAAAAACGGGTATGGCGCACATCTTTTACAACTTGGCCATCAGCAGTAACATACGAGCCAATTTCTATTACTTTTTCTCCATCCGTTAAATCATAGGTGTAGTCAAATCTGTAACCCGCAGGTTTTCCCTCATAAACCACATGACCTGTGGGAACAGTAGATATATCGGTTAGCAATTTTCCATCATTTGACACGACAAATTTGCTGGTATCGGGGAGAGTAAGCTCTGTTTCAGGATCGGTTTTTCTAATGACCGAATTTGTATCGTTTGCAAGTAAAATTATTTGCCCCTTATTAATTGGTTTCCCAAATACGGTTTTATCAAGTCTCATTCTGAGCTCATTGTGAAAATCGGTTATTGGTGCTTCACCTTTACTTGCAGTTGTGCTTTCCATAACGAGCAAATTATATCACCACCGGATTTAGAATGAAAGATTTTTAATGTTAGAATAGGATAGGGTGAAAATTTTTAACAAAAAGGCCGGATTTAATTACGAAATTGAGGAAGGTACCCGTACTGAGGCAGGTCTTTCATTGTCCGGTGGAGAAGCAAAATCCATAAGAGAAAAACACGCGGATATATCGGATTCCCTTATAAGGATTCTTTCCAATGAAGCTTATCTTATTAATGCCAATATCCCAGTTCTTGGAGCTAAACTTGATCCGACCAGATCAAGAAAATTACTTTTACATAAAAATGAACTAATTTCCATAGCTACCAAAGTAAAGCAGAAAAAATTGACTATTCTGCCTATTTCGTTATACAATAAGGGTCGCTTAATTAAGCTTGAGTTGGCCTTGGGAAAACCCAAGAAACAGTTCGAAAAGAGAGAAACGATTAAGAAACGAGACATTGAACGTGAGTTGAAAATTATAAATTATAAATTGTAAATTCCCAGCGAAGCTGGGCATGGGGACGATCGGTTTCGACAGAAGGTTCTTTAAAAGATTGCAAGCCGAGTTCGATCATAACTCGTAAAAGTGATCAAAAAATAAAGCTAATCAATCAAACGATTACGCTCTAGCCTACGCGTAAGCGTATCTAGCATCCTGAGATTTGATTCTCGACCGAATCGACTGGGTGTAAACCCGTTCGAGATGCTTTGCCGGTTTTACTGATTTAAAGACCGGCAACAAAGACAAATAAATCTTACTTTAACTTGCCTGTAAAAGGCTTAAGGTTAAAGAAAATTTAAAATTTTACTAAGCTTGTAGAAATCTTTTAGTTGACTTTTTGGACGAGGGTTCGATTCCCTCCGTCTCCACTTCTTCGCTCTTCTTAGCCTTCGGCAACGAAGAGCTACGAAGTGCGCAGCACTTTGTATGATTTCGAAGAAGTGCTCTTCGAAGCTTGGCGAAGTAGAGCTATACTGTTTTTGTGCACTACGTTTACATTTTGAAACTACGAGACTCATCATATTATGTCGGGTATACAGATAACCTAAAAGAGCGGATTTCTCAACATAAACGAGGTATGGTGAAAACGACTGGAAAAAATCTCCCGTTATCTTTGGAGTTTTACTGTGCTTTTACTAAAAAACACAAGGCAACTATGTTTGAAAGGTATTTAAAAGAAGGTTCCGGTTTTGCCTTCAGAAACAAACATCTTATTTAGAGGTGTTTCAGGTCTACCTGAATTAGTTTTTCTTTAGTTAGAATAACCATCTTTGAGGTTTTTTCCGAAACAATAATTCCGACCCCCATTTTAAATTGATCCGATTGATACTGGGCTTTGTAATTCCCGTTCTTCTCGAGAACGACTACCCTTCCTTCTTCTTTATCCAATAAATAGATATATTTATTCTCTTCATTCGAATGAATTGCCGTAATATTTACAATGCCCGGATATACTCCCTGAGGTTTAAACGCCTGCGGGCTGCCTTGACTAAATCTGAAAATATTAAATGGGTCAGAAAGAATCCAAATTGTTCCGTCAATTACTATTTGCTTTGCGTTTCTAAAATCAGGGGTAATTTTCGGAGCTATCCAGTTTTGTTTTACTCCGAAACCATCTGCCGTTCCCTGATATCTCCAAATTATGTTCGCGGCTTTATCAAGAATATAGGTATTTCCGGTATAGGCATAAGGCAAAATATCCCCATCCCAAGTTTTTTCAATAACTTTTTTCTTTGCTGTTCCCAAAGAATAAATTCCGTCTGAAAATACGCCATAGACACTATCCTGATAGGCAAAAATATCTGTTGCTCCTTCCACCTGTTCGGGACCGGCTACAATCTGAGTTTTTTTGGTATCTATAGCAATTTTAACTATCTTCTTTCCGTTTTTATCAAAGACAAAAACATTTCCTCCCGACAGAATTAATTTGTCTCCGCTAAATCCGCTTGAAAGAAGAGAAAGATCCAAATATAGACTTGGTTCTTCCTTATAAATTCCCAAAATTTCCGCTTCCTTTTCTTTTAGTCTTACATCCAGTGATGTAAGTTCCTTATCTTCTATTTTTTTGGAAAGAAGGTTGTCTACTTTTGACTTACTGTCCAAAAAAAGTTCTCTTGCGCGTTTAGGGTCGGTTGAAAATATTGTTTCTGCTTCATTTAGGTTATTTTTTGCCAGAGTTAATTCTTCCTGATAGGTTGATTTATATCTTTTGGTTAAATTTTGCTTTATTCCAAAGCCAATACTTACAAAAAGAAGGATTAAAAGGCCAATGCCTACATAAAAAGTGGTTTTTTTGCCAACGCCAGCCTGATCGTCAAGATTCTTTTCCCTTACATATATTTTTCTTTCAGGAAGAATTTTGGTTAAAAATGCAAATATATTTTTAGCAAAGGCAAAATTAATCCTCTTTGGAATGTTTGGTTTAATGACTCTTTCAACAACTTTCTCAATTATTATTTTCTTACCAAAGCCAATCACCACCGCGCCCATATTTCCGGATCCGGTACTTGCCGAAACTTGCGGGGCAAGAGATTCAATTGAAGAGGAAAGGTCCGGCCCTTCTAAAGAAGCTTTAAGGGTTCCGAAGGGAATATTTTCGAAAAATAATTTGCTGCCAAGAATAATATAATCCCCCTCTTTGGGGTATCCGGAAGCTATAATTGTCTCAGAACCAGTGCTTTCCAGAATTGTGGCAACTGCCCCGTCTCTGTAAATCACAACTTTCCCCCCGCCAACTGCTGCCGAGTAAACGACATCCTCCAAAACAACAACCGTTGATATTTCAACATCGCCCCAGGTCTTTGAAAACTCATCCGATACTTTAGAAACCGCATTTTTTAAAGCAATAAAAGCCCGCATTTCCAGATTGCCGAAGTATTCTTCATGAAGCCTTGAAAGAAGTTCGCGTCCGGCTGTTACCGAATCCAATCCCTCTTCTTTTTTCTTGGTTGAAAAAACCGCAAAAAGATGGCCTCTTTTTAGTAATTTTTCTTCCTCCTCCGGTTTAAATTCATGGACCTGAGTCCAACCAAGGGCATTGGGAATTCCGGATATTTTTGCCGAAACAATGTTAAAGCTCACAGTATTAATAGCGCAATTACAAAAATTCCAACAGCAAAAAGAAAATGTGCCCAGCCAACAAATCTAATCGGCAAATTCAGTCCCATATCAAGAGTTTCTGACATTAATTTAATTTGCCTGATCACAACCAGCGCAAAAATAATATAAATTGCCAAAAATAAAAGAACAAATATTTTTACTGCCAGCCAAACCGAAACTCCAATTAAAGGTATTACTTCCATATTACTTCCCCCTATTTCCCTCCTCTTCCAAAAAACATAGTTCCCTTAATATTTTTGCAACTTTGTCAGGATGAGGTACTGCCTCAAATTCAATTCTTGGCACTTCCCCTGCTGTTTGAATAAAGACATCTCCGTAATCAAACATTGTTCTGACAACTCCTCCCATTCTTACGGTTACATCCTGTATGTGGCCAAGGTCCGTCTCGCTTATCTCTCTATAAATAAGATTTGTAAAATCAACATCGAAGACTGTTTCATCCGTAACTACGCAAACATTGAAAAACCAATCCAAAAAGGATTCCAGGCCGTAGGCAACGGTAATTGCGTACCAGATTAAAACAGCCACAAACCTAAATTTTTCAGGCAAGAACGAAAGAATCGGAAAGTAGGAAAGAATCATCGGGGCAAGAAGAAAAATTGCGGAAATAGCTATCCAGCCAAAATTTGTTAACGGGTGTCTTCTTAAAAGAAGAACTATTTTTTCGCTTGACTCCTTGGCTACGAATTTAACCGACTTGGGAAAATAGTAAAAGGCTCCGAAGGTTCCTCCTGAAATATCATCAAATTTATGAATATTGAAGGGCTTGCCTTTAATGATAAATTCATCTTTTTTAATACTATCGGCATTATTAACAGGAGTCGGGGCCGGGGATCTAAAAATATCAGGCATTCTAAATGCGATTATAGCATAACCAAATTACCGGAAACCGCAATTTGTCAGAGCTTCTCAATATTATATAGCGAGCTCTTGATGCCGATATAGCCCGGGGCCCTAAGATTAAAGGCTTTTTTAAATTCTTCGCCTGCAGTATTTATTCCGCCTTTATTGGTTTGTAGAGAAACTGACTGGGTAAAACCGGAGTTTGAGTAAATAACCGATATTCCGGAAACCGAAGTAAAACCACCAAGACTGATTAACTCTTCTTTTGAATAAGGATTTCCTCCCCAGCATGATCCGACAGGAGAAATCCTGGAAATGTCACCCCCGCCTTGATATAACACTTTCCATGCATTTAGAATATCCGCCATTTCCTCCGAAGTTAGCCAAGGGTTAGTCCTGTTACAAGTGGCACCACCGCGAGATTTATACCAGCCTTTGTAAAACCATGGACTACCGCCAATTTTTTCATAAGCCCCGCCCGGCCAGTCACCTGACGTATCTTTAATACCGGTCCACCCCCATTGGGAAATTGTGTACCCTCCAGTACTGGCCGAATAATAAGCCGGAGCGGGAGAACCTCCCTTAAGGATCACCCAACCGCGGGTAGCATTAACCGCCTCTTTCCACTTGCCACTTTTTAATTGGGGTTTATAAACCTGACAGCTTTCGGAAGCGCAAATTGTTCCCGAACCGTTATTGGTCGCAGACAAGGCGTAACTTCTTGCGGCAACTGCCTGAGCTTTCAGAGCCTCAAAACCACCGTTTTCCCCCCAAGATTCGGGAACTTCATAAATACCCAGTAAATAATTATCTTCAAAGGCAATCCTGCCATAACCTGTAACCCCGATTGTTGCCGGAACAGAATAGTCTTTTTTAAGTTCGGCCCCTTGAAAATAGGCCGAAAGGATTGTTTCTGCGTTTTGACCGGATTTACTTCTGCCGTAGGCGCCGTATTGGCTCATACCGGTTCTGTGGGGTGCACCGAAAGAAAAAGCCGCAAAGGCCGGCCGAAAACCGGGGTCACAGTAGTTGGAACTGCCCGGAGCCCCAGAACATGGTTCGAGGGTTGGCGGCGTGTCGCCGATTGAGGTTTGAAAACCACCTGATTTAAGAGCAGCTAGTTCATTTTGCTTGGCGGTTAAGCTGGAAAGATAACCTTCAACCTTTGCCACTTCTCCGGCCAAAAACTTTTCTTTTTCGGCCACCTGTTTCTGAATTGAAGTCAAGCTTTGTTTATTCTTTTCCAAACTGTCTTTATCTTTTCTAAGTTGAAGAAGGCTCAAGCCGTATTCTTCCATTATTTTTCTGTCCTCATCGGCAGCTCTTTGTCTAAAATTAATTTCCCTGAAAGCATTAGTTGCGTTATTAGCTGATAAAATAATTAAAAGGCTTGGATCATAATTTCTGATGCGAACATATTGATTGATAGCTTTTTCTTCAAAAACTTTTTTGGCATAGGCTGAATCTTCTTCTCTATTCCTAATTTCAACTTCTGTTTTTTTGAGCTGATTGGAAAAATTTACAATTTTTTTATCCAGAGACGTCAGCTGGTTTCTTAAAGAAGTTAAATCCTGCTTATTTTTTTCCTGAGCGGGGGATAAAGCGTCATATTCTCTTTGCAGAGCATCAATTTGACACTGAAGGTCAACTCCACAATCCTGAGCCCTAATCAGGGTGAAGGAATAAAAAAGTAAAAAAGTAAAAGCAATAAAACCTAAAATTTTCAATTTCATCTGTCTTTTTTCATTATATCAGGCCCCCCTTAAGTAGAAATTTATAGAAGCCCAATCTACTACTCCCCAATTTCAACACGAAGAGAAGTATTTAAAGAACTTGCAAGCCTTTTAAGGAATGATAAAGATGGGGTTGTTTTTACCGTCTCCACCCTTGAGATAACAGATTGCTTGGTATTAAGCCTTTTTGCCAACTCTTTTTGGGTCAACCCTCTTCTTATTCTTGCCTCAATAACAGATTTTGCAATTTGAAATTCAAGCTCACTGTCCTTCAGGGCGCGCCTTACTTCAGAGTCCCTAAGTAATTGTTTTTTGTGTGTTTTCCAATCCATGTTAGTATAACAATATCACAATATTGTGATATGTCAAGGTTTTCTTAATTTGTATTCTTTTAATCTACCAAGTGCAATCTTGATTTCCTTTTTAGGAGTTTTCTGGATCTTTTTAATAAACCCGTGAAGAAGTAGAAATTTTCTACCTGAAATCGTTATATAGAAAATTCTAATACTATCCCCTCCCAATATTCTTAACTCCCAAAGTTCAGTTCCTACAACCTTTTTAATATGAGGTGGGCCTAACCTAATCCCATACTCAGTTAATAAATCGAGTGTGTTTGAAACCTTTGATTTGACTGTTGGACTAAGGCCTTCGATAAAATCATAAACCGGAATATTTCCACCCGAACTTTCGTAGTAATCAATTTTCCACTCTTCACTAAGCATTATACTTACTATATCTTATTTTTATATAAATTTTGGTTTCATATAAAAGATTGTTTACATTGTTCTTTATGGTTTCCAATCCCTGTGCTAAACTGAAAAAGGAATGAAAAAAGTATTGTTAATTTCAATCTTTTCTTTAGTCGCGGTTTTCTCCGCGATTTTAGTTAAACCCCAAGAAATAAAAGCTTCTTGTTATTATACAGATGACTCCAATTATGGCTCATGTGTGGCCTGGTCAGGGGCAAGAAGATGTCAAGATATCAATGGAGCTTATTTTGCTTGTTGTAATCAATCAAACGATGTTTGCCCTGCCGCGCAAACCCAACCTGGACAAACTCCTACACTACCCGATCCACAGGTTGATCCAAATTGCGGTGGAACAAGCCAACCGTGTTGTAGTGGAAATACTTGTGATAATTCAAGTTTACGATGTGTTGGTGCGAGTCAAGCTGGGTTAAGGTGCTTGAGTCAGGCGCAGATAGATTTACTGCCCGGTGGAGATGGTAGTGTCGCATGCGATACTAATCTTTGGTGCGACTGTGGCACTAATGGCACTGGCACAAAATTAAAAACAGCAATAGGATGTATTCCGGTTTTGTCAAGTAAAGAAGCATTTTTATCTTTTGTTCTTAAGTGGGCTGTGGGAATAGGAGGAGGAATTGCATTTCTTTTAATAATTTATGCAGGTTTTATGATAATGACTTCAGCGGGAAACCCAGAAAGGCTAAAGGCCGGACAAGAACTTCTGACATCTGCCATATCCGGTTTAATCTTACTTATTTTCTCTGTAGTTATTCTAAAAATTATTGGAGTTGATATACTTGAATTAAACCAGTTTGGTTTTAATCAATAATATGGCTACACCTATACCTACAGGATTTCTTGATAAAATTGATATTTCGGCCAGCCCCGCCCCCCTTAATCCAACAACGGGTTTAAAAATTGGCACCATAATCACAGAAATTTTTAAAAATTATGTTTTTATGATTGCTGGAATTCTACTTTTAATTTATCTTCTTATGGGTGGTTTTCAATTAATGTTTGCTGCAGGAGAGCCTAAAAAAGTTCAGGGGGCCTGGGGAAAAATTACAAATGCAATAATTGGTTTTGTAATAATTTTTGTAGCTTACTGGGTAACACAACTTATTGGAAAAGTTTTTAATATCCAAATTATTAACGACATTTTTAAATGAAATATTTATCTCAAGTACCAATAGCAACAACATTTGGTTCACCGTTTGGTAATGGTAAAACAATCGGAGACTTAGTTTCCGTGGGTCTCGGTATTGCTTTTGTTGCTGCAGGCCTTGTTCTTTTAGTTTCTTTCATAATTGCAGGAATTGGTCTTATTTCAGGTGCCGGAAATAATAATCCGGAGAAATTAGAAAAAGGCAAACAAGCATTAACTTCCACAGTTATTGGTTTTGTAGTTGTATTCACTGCATATTGGATAGTAAAATTGATTGGACAGGTAACGGGGCTGGAATTACTTAAATGAATAAACAATTAGCTGACATCTTCGGAACAATAA
>JAPLZT010000024.1 GCA_026394855.1 Candidatus Woesebacteria bacterium | reverse complement strand
TAATATTGAAACTTCAGGGGAATCTACTTTTACATCAGAAGACTTTTATTCGTAGAGGAGAGGTGATGTGAGGGAATTTATTACAGGAGGCATTATTCGTGAATAATAAGCCCAGTGGCATATTAGATTCAGGGCTGAACGAAAGGTTTATCAAGGTTGCAGAAATGTTTTTGGGAGAAAAAATAAAAATAACATGCGTAAAAAATTAAGAGTAGCCGTACTTATGGGAGGACGCAGTCCTGAATATGAAATCTCTTTAATTTCGGGAAAGGAAGTTCTTGCGAATTTACCCAAAAAATATATTGGTATTCCAATCGTTATACCTAAGAATGACAATAAATGGTTGAATAATCTTTTAGAGGCAAAGGTAGATATTTGTTTTATTGCCATGCATGGGCCTTTTGGGGAGGATGGAAAGATTCAAGGAATGCTTGATACTTTGGGAATAAAATATACATTTTGATGCCGAAAGATACTACAAAATTACCATGTTTTGTTAAACCCCATAATCAAGGTTCTTCGATAGGCGCTTCGATTGTCAGAAATAAAACAGAGCTAGCTAGGGCAATAAAAATAGCACGAAGATATTCAGATAAAATTTTGATTGAGGAATACTTGGTTGGAAAGGAATTAACCTGCGCAGTTTTAGGAAACGAAGAGGCTATTGCTCTTCCTGTTATTGAAATTGTTCCCAAAAAGGGGGAGTTTTTTGATTATGAATCTAAATATACTGAATCAGGTTCCGATGAAATTGTTCCTGCAAGAATTCCTAAAAGGTTAACAAAGGTCGTTCAGGAGCTTTCAATTAAGGTTCATAAAGCAATCGGGGCAAAAGGATTTTCAAGAGTAGATTTTATTCTAAAAGAAAATAAATATCCGGTTATTCTGGAAATAAACACGATTCCGGGTCTTACTCCGATGTCTCTTTTTCCTAAAGCTGCCAGGGCATATGGTTTAAGTTATTCTGAATTACTTGATGACATTCTCCGCCTAGGCGGAGAATGACATATCAGTGTTCAATTCATCTCCACAATAAAATTGTGGAGTGTTCTTGAATACTGTTATAAAATAATTAGGTACTCAATTTATGAATAAAATTATTAAGAAATGGATTATCCATCCCATTAAAAGAAGAGTCGCTAAGTATTACCTTTTTTTTCTTAGAAGAGTTACTGGATTAAAAGTTATTGGCATTACAGGAAGCGCTGGAAAAACAACAACTAAAGAAATGCTGGCTTCAATTTTAAAGCTTAATGGTAAGACTGTCTATACAGTTGCGAATATAGATCCCGTTTATAATATTCCTACAACAATTCTTAAATGTACTCCCAGAACAAAATATTTAATTTTGGAGATGGGTGTTGAATATCCCGGAGAAATGGATTTTTATCTCTGGTTGGCAAAACCCGATGTGGGAGTAATTACCAATATATATCCGACTCATACGGAATTTTTTGGTGATATAGAAGGAGTTTTAAAAGAAAAAAGTAAGTTAGTTAAGTTTTTAGATAAAAGTGGCTTTGCAGTTTTGAATAAAACAAATTCCCGATTGAAATCTTTGATAAATAAAATAGAGGCTAAGATTATTTGGTTTAATGGAGAGAATTCTGATGCGGCAAAAGCAGTAGCTAATATTTTCGGAGTTTCAGCAGAAAATATTGAAAAGGGATTAAAAAATTATGATAAACCAAGACACAGATATGAAATCATCAAACATAAATCAGGGGCCGTAATATTTGATGATAGTTATAACAGTAATCCGGAGGCGCTTTTGACAACTCTTAAGAAGTTTAATCAATTAGCCGGAAAAAATAAAAAGATTGCGGTTTTAGGAGATATGTTAGAACTTGGTAAATTAGAAAAGTCTGAACACATTAGAATTGGAATTGAAGTTAAAAAATACAATTTTGAGAAAGTGTTTGGTGTAGGAAAATCAGTTAAATATATTACCTCAAAAATATATAATAATGCTTTAGATGTTTTACCTGAACTTAGACCTATGCTAAAAAAAGATGTTTATGTTTTGATTAAAGGTTCAAGGTCAATTGGTTTAGATCAGGTAGTAGACAAACTGGTATAATAATAAACATACTTTATGGAAGCAACAAGATTCATGCCTCTTATTTTGGGACTTATAATCTTTTCCTTCCTTGTAACATCCATCTTTGTCGTCCCTTTTATTAATCTTCTTTACAAATATAAGCTTACAAGAAGAAAGGAAGCTCCAAAAAACGGAAAAGTACCCTTATTTGATAAACTGCATGATATAAAGGCAGGAACTCCGGTTGGTGGAGGAGTTCTTCTTATTACAATAGTCTGTGTCCTTTTTGCAATACTCTTCCCGATTTCTTCAAAAATGGGAGTATTTATTCAAACTGCTTATAAATTAAGAGAGGAACTGTTTGTAATCTTTTTTACTTTTATTTCATTTGGAGTTTTGGGGGGAGTTGATGATCTTATTAAGACATTTGGACGACCCACAAGGGGAGTTCTTGGCCTTGCTTTTGGTATGACCAGAAAGCAAAAATTCATTGTTCAATGGATTTTGGGTTTTGTTATTGGCTACTTAATTTATAGAAACCTGGGTGTTCATATTTTGCATATTCCTCTTTTTGGAAAGCTTTTGGATCTTGGGTTTTGGTACGTGCCGTTTGCAGCTTTTGTCATCGTTTCTTTTACTAATGCATTTAATATTACGGATGGTTTAGATGGCCTTTCCTGCGGACTTTTAATGATTTGTCTTATTGTTTTTATAGTAATTGCGGGAAGTATGCTCGATACTCCTCTTTCAATGTTTATTGCCCTGTGGCTGGGGGCCTTAATTGCGTATCTTTACTTTAATGTCTATCCCGCAAGACTTTTTCTTGGTGATGGGGGAGCGTTAGCCTTCGGAGCAATGCTTGCCGTAATTGGCCTTTTGACAGGAAAGATTATTGCGGTTGTTGTAATAGGAGGCATATTTGTTATAGAAATTGCTTCATCGGCAATACAGATTATCGGAAGAAAGTTGTTTAAAAGAGGAGTTTTTCCTCTTGCCCCAATTCACCATACATTTTTGGCAATCGGTTGGGAAGAACCTAAGATTGTCATGCGTGCCTGGCTTGCAGGAGTAATTTTCGCCATCTTCGGCCTCTGGCTCACCACAATTTGATATATACTTAATTTGTGAAAAGGGTGGGATTAAGAAACCAAAAGTCTAGGATTGATAAAAAACTTTTTATTGCAACCGTTCTTCTGGTTATCATTGGTCTTATTGCTGTTTTGGATGCTTCTGCCCCCCAAGCTATTAATGTATTTGGGGATAA
>JAPLZT010000145.1 GCA_026394855.1 Candidatus Woesebacteria bacterium | reverse complement strand
ATTTTCAAAAAGTTATTTGAAGCCTCATACTAAGAAGACAATAAGAGAAGGTTATAAAGGAACGATAAGTATTCGTTATTACGATTATAAAATTGCTTTAGAGCTAAATTTTATTTATAATAGGTTTGCAGAGAGATTAATTTGATAGGGGGCGTAGTTCAACGGTAGAATATGGCTCTCCAAAAGCCTAGATGAGGGTTCAATTCCTTCCGCCCCTGCATGAAAATATATTTTTTGGGAACAAACGGTTGGTATACGACTCCAACAGGAGACACTCCCTGTATCCTTATTGATAGTAAGGATCAATATGTTATTTTTGATGCCGGTAATAGTATTTATAAAATAGACAAATATATAAAAAAAGATAAGCCGATTTCTTTATTTATCAGTCATTTTCATATTGACCACATCTCCGGACTTCATATTTTAAATAAATTCTATTTTCAGCAGGGAATCGAAATTTACTTTGCTCAGGGAAGAAAAAGGGATTTTAATTTATTTGTAAATCCTCCTTACACAGTTGGGATTAATAATCGTAAAGCAAACGTTCTTACTCTACAAACAAAAATTAAACTTCATGAACTCAAAGAGGGGAATAATAATATTGGTTTTCCGGTCAGAATGGAAAAATTATTCCACGGCCATGTCAATCATGGATTTAGAGTTAATCTTGAGGGAAAATCAGTTGCCTATTCAGGTGATACAAAAATAGTCCCTAATGGCTTCCTGATAGCCAAAGACGTTGATCTGCTGATTCATGAATGTTCGAATATTATCTCGCCGAAAGAAGATAATTGGGGTCATGCCGATCCTGTTCAGGCTGCCCAATTTGCCCGCGACGCCGGCGTAAAAAAACTTGTTTTAACTCACTTCGACGCCCATCTTTATGACAGTTTGGAAAAACGAAAAGAAGCTGAAAGTAAAGCCAAAAAAATTTTCTCAAACACAATAGCCGCAACGGATGATTTAATGCTGGAGATTTGAAAACAAAACCACGCTTTTTAAATCTTCTTTATAAATAAAAATAATATTTTTTTGTTTTAACTCTAGTAGTTTTTCAGGGTTAATATAGAGCGCTTCTATTGTATGGGAAGTTGGAGAAAACGATCTTAAATAAACAATCTTTTTCGGGTAAATATTGACAAAATTGTTCAAAAGTTCTTTAAATCCAGCCCGGAAAACATAGGCTTTCCAGATGGAATCATTACTGCTGTCAGGTAAATTGACAAAATACAGAACTTCAGTATTTTGCAGTTGTTTGGAATACTTTTTTAAATCATAAATAACATTTTTGGTTATCTGGCTGTTTAACTGCCAGTAAAATTTTTGATTTTGCAAGAAAACTACTCCGGAAAAAAGAATAAATAGGAAATATAAAATAAAACTTATTTTAAATCCTGTTGCGGGGCCTGTCTCGGGTTCATTCCCGTCAGTGCTCGCTTCGGATAATACCCCTCGACTGCGCGCCGCCGGGACCCCTTTCCCCTCGACACCCGCAACAGAAAGTATGTAAATAATCACCGGGATTGAGGAGAGATAAAAATACCGTGCCTGGGGAGCACTGGTTAATGCGTAAACAAATATTGTCAAACTAGTCCAAAATAACAAAAACAACTGACGTTTAGTTTTTGTAAATTTATATAAAAGAAAAATGATTATCGAAAAAATTATTGGAATGGCAAAATTTGGAATTTTGTCAACAATATACGGATTCGGAATAAACAAATAGACAAAAGATCTCAGGGAAAAGGCGATGAATTTTAAGATA
>JAPLZT010000071.1 GCA_026394855.1 Candidatus Woesebacteria bacterium | reverse complement strand
CTAAAGATTTCATTATTTTAAACTTCTTCCTTCTAAGACAAATAAGACTATCGTTATAATATATTTTTCTAAGCAAGATCGTCGACTCCTTTTTGGCATACATCAATGTGTTGGCAAACAACCCATTATGCTTAATAAAACCTACTATCCCATAAAGATCATTGATCTTTTTCCTTAACCATAACAAATATTCAAGGCTTCCAGAAGTAAATCCAGTATATAGAACAAAACTAGATTTCCATCTTTTATCCCAAGCAGAGTATGTGTACCCATCTCCATCAAAATAGCCTCTTAGAAAATCCCTGAAATATTTATCAGGAACATCAACTTTCTTGATAATATTGGATTTCTTGGGGGATAAACCAATTGAAACAAGAAATCTATAAAATTTGACGTCTCCAAACTGTATCCTATTATAATATTTATTTCTATCAGGACCTCGATATTTCAAACAAATTTTATTATCTAATTTAAGAATACTTTTAAAATTCTTAACTTGTTCAATGTCTTTGGATGTAAAATCTAGATGTCTACCATCTTTAGACAGACAACCATCTGAAGTGATTAAGCCTATGATATATGCTAAATCACCTGACCAAGTTAAATCTACCACTCCCTCAAGTGTATAGTGTCTACCAATCTATTTCAATACAAAAAGAAGTTTAACAATGATTTTAAGTAGGCAAGAGAGGATTCGTGTGCAAAAAAACAATCCATACTCTGCACTATCGAACCCGCTCGCACCCACGAGTCATCGAGTAGGCAAGAGAGGATTCGAACCTCCAAGAGCTGTAAAGCCCACAAGCCTCTGAAGCCTGCGCGTCTGCCAGTTCCGCCACTTGCCCTTACATGGCTATTATACCAAAAAAACACCTGTTACAATTAAACATATGTCTAAATTTGTCAAAATCTGTTTATTTTTTTCTTTCTTTTTTAGTTTAATTGCACTTACTCCATTAAAAACTTATGCAATATATGATCCGACTAGCGTTCCCAATAACTCCTTTGGAATACATATTGCAAACATTCAAGATCTTGAAGATGCCGCAAAACTGGTTAATTCGGAAGGGGGAGACTGGGGATACGTAACTTTGGTAATAACCGAAGACAATCGCACCATTAACGTTTGGCAGGAAGTATTTAACAAAATGCGGAGACTTCACCTAATCCCCATCGTTAGAGTGGCAACCAAAGAAGAAAACGGGAATTGGAAAAAACCCGTGATTGGTGAAATTGACAGCTGGATTTCATTTTTCAATTCCTTAAACTGGGTAATTAAAAATAGGTATGTAGTTATTGGAAACGAAATAAATCTCGGAAAAGAATGGGGAGGGGAAGTTAACCCTGAAGCATACGCGACATATGTAAAAGAATTTACCAATAAACTAAAGAGCTCGAGTTCGGATTATTTTGTAATGCCAGCAGGTTTTGATGCATCCCTCCCAACCGCGAAAGGATCGTTAGAGGAATCAAGTTATTTAAGAAGAATGCTAATAAAAGAACCAGATATTTTTGAACTTGTTGACGGTTGGGCTTCTCACTCCTATCCCAATCCTAACTTTTCGGGGTCGGAATATGCAACGGGACGCGGAACCATTAAAACTTTTGAATGGGAAATGTCATATCTAAAAAGTCTCGGAGTAAAAAAAGACTTTCCTATATTTATCACAGAAACGGGTTGGGCACATAAAGTTTCGGGAAATAAAAATACGTCCAAATTTTTAAATGAATCTCAACTTTCACCAAAATTTGAAAGAGGTTTTAAGGAAACTTGGAATACCAAAAACATTGTTGCGGTTACTCCTTTTATTCTAAATTACGAATATCCCCCTTTTGATATGTTTTCCTGGAAAAATAACGGTTCATTTAACAGCCTCTATGAGAATATGCAAAAGTTAATCAAAATCGCGGGTTGTCCAATTCAGGAAGATAAGGCAGATATACCAAGAATATTTGTTCCCGCAATTAATCTTCTGGGTATTGAATTTACCGGACTTTTCTTTGTTGAAAATAAAGGCCAGACAATTTGGTCAAAAGATAATTTGAAAGTTGTTGACGAAAACGGAAGTGGTCTTGAAATTGACAAAATATCTTTAAGTTCATATGAACCGGGCGGTTCCGGATTTATAGTTTTTAAAGGAAAATTTCCAACTGAAGAAGGTACTCATCAAAAAAGCATTCAACTTTTAAATAGTGAGACCATAATATCCCCGGCGATTTCTTTTAGAGTTCTTTCAATGGCTACACTGCGTATGAAACTGGAGCGCTTCCTTGACTCGGTTCTTCTTTTATGGCATCCTGAAAGGTGATGAAAGAGGTTAAAGAAAACAGTTTTTCGTTCTGGAAGAATCTTATTTTCGCTATCGTATTTTTTACCGTTACCCCTTTAGCTCTTGGCGCCAGTCTTTATTCACTACTTTCCTTTAACAAAAATCAGACCAGCAGCCAAACACTTATATATGGCGCCAAGATATATGCGTCTTTGCCTACCGACTTTCCGTCAGTAGCGGGAAGTGTTCAAGTTTCTGACGCAAGAGCGGAAATTATTCGACAATACCTCTTAAGGTATAAATCTCCGCTTACTTCATACGCAGACTACATAGTCAAAACTGCTGATGAATTTAATATCGACTATAGATTAACAACCGCAATTGCCCAACAGGAATCAAATCTCTGTAAAGTAATTCCCTTAAAAACTTATAACTGTTGGGGGTGGGGAATTCACTCTGAGGGAACTTTAGGTTTTTCATCATTTTGGACTTGATACTCCTGAAAAAATCATGTCCAAATATACTCCATTATCAAATGGCTCATGGGCAAGAGGTGTCACTGAGTTTCTTAACGAAATGGAATAGAGTAAAATAGAAACTTATGCCGGCCGCCTATGACACATACGATTACCCTTCCTACTGGGACAAACGCGAATATGAGCATAAGGCTGAATACTACGCGATTAAAACACTCCTCAATAAAATCCCTCATATAAAAACAATTATTGAAATCGGAGCAGGCTACGGAAGGCTTTTTTCGTCTTTTTCATATAGGGCCAAAAAAATAATACTTTCCGACCCCTCCGCATCCTCTCTAAGCCTTGCAAGAAAGAAGATTCGAAACAATAAACAAGTTTGTTGCTGGCGCAATAAAAAGGCAATATTTGTTCAATCAAGCCTTGAAAACTTACCAAATCAAATAAAAAGTGAAACTTCAGATTTGGTAATTATGGTGAGAGTCCTTCACCATATCGAAGATACTCAAGAAGCGTTCAAAATAGTTGCCAAACTTCTTAAAGACAATGGTTACTTTATACTTGAATTTGCCAATAAAGGTCATATCAAAGCTACCTTAAAAGAGTTCTACAAAGGAAACATTACCTTCCCCCTTGATATTTTTCCTATAGATAAAAGAAGTAAAAAAACTAAAAAAGCAAAAACTCTTCCTTTCATCAATTATCATCCCGACGAAATAACAGAACAATTAAGAAATGCGGGATTTACAATTGTTGAAAAATTATCGGTTTCAAATATAAGATCAACTTTTTTAAAGAAAATTATTACAACCGCAACTTTAATAGATATAGAAAAAGCATTGCAAAAACCCTTAAGTCACATTAACTTCGGACCATCAATATTCATTCTGGCCAAAAAGCACCCTATAACTTGACAACCCATAGTTACCATGCTATAGTACGAACAGATTTCGAGGCTTGTTCAGGTAAAACTGAAACAGGCGTTGGGATTTTTTTTGGGGGGTATCGCAAGATATCCCCCTTCTTTTTGATATATAATAGCCTTAAGCAGGCCGGGGTGGTGAAACGGTATACACGCTAGGTTTAGGACCTAGTGCCCTTTAAAGGCGTGCAGGTTCAATTCCTGTCCCCGGCACCAGATTGAAAAATAGTTAATTACAAACTACAATGATTATTAATGTCCGAGTTCATACATCTTCATACAAATAAGCTTAATAGAAATTATAATATCTTTTTTCTTTTTATTCCTGCTATAATCTTTGCATTAGTTGTTGCGATTCTTTATTCACTTATACACCCTTAAATGGATAGTTTTAAAAAAGTCATACTTCCGATACTTTTGACCATTATTTTCATTACTGTTTCGGGAATATTTTATAGAAAAAATCAAGGTCTTTCTCCACTGCCTATTAATTCAACAAAAACACCCATAGTTCGAGAAACCAAAACCGTTAAAATAGGGGACACGAAAGTTACGGCAGAAATTGCCCAAACTGACACAGAAAGACAAAAGGGACTATCCGGCAGATCCAGTTTAGATAAAGACACAGGAATGTTGTTTGTAATTGGCAATAATAAGGCAACTCCAACCTTCTGGATGAAGGATATGAAGATTGCAATTGATATCATTTGGATCAAAGACGGAAAAATAATTCAAATCGATAAAGATATTGAACCTCCGGCCGTAGGTACGCCTGACAAAAACCTTAAGTTATACAGCCCAAAAACTGCTGTTGATTATGTTCTGGAGGTTAATTCCGGTTATTCAGATCTTCACAATATAAAAGTGGGAGACGCTATCATAACTGAGTAGCGTCTCTTACCCACTTTAAAACTAACCGAAAAGCAAATTAACGAGCTTCCTGAGGTTTAGCCTCATTGACGTTAATCTTTCTTGCTTTAAGGTCTGCTCCGTTTAAGGTTTCAATTGCTTTTTTAGCTTCTTCATCAGAAGACATTTCAACAAAACCAAATCCGCGGGATCTTCCTGTCATTTTGTCCATAATAACTACGGCGTCAACAACAGTTCCTGCTTGTGCAAACAAAGTTTTAAGATCATCACCTGTAACGGTGTAATCCAAATTTCCTATAAATAATTTAGCTGCCATGAATTTTATCTCCTTTCTAATCCCTTACTAGAAGACTTAACTATGAAGATGTCGGAAGTATCAAACTCCTACCTTACAAAGCTAACACTCTAAGACGGGCAAGAGTATTGTATAATAAACATATGCCAAAAGCAAAGGCAACATCAACACCTCTTGTAAAAAGCAAACTTGAACCAGCCTTGGGATTTAGAACCCCAAGCTTTTTTAGGGGTTCCAGATTTTCCGGGAAGCCTAATTTTCAAAGCCCAAAGTTTAATCCCACCCAATTTCATACCCAGCACAAAGGTGGGTCGTGATATAATATCTCCATGGCTGACGCAAAAATCACATCAACGGTTGCTAAAGAAGATAACGGCAATATTCAAATTACCTTTACCATTCCCTATAGCCTTATTTCTTCTGCTCAGAGTGCGGTTGCAGAAGAATACGCCAAAGAAGTTGAGATCCCGGGATTTAGAAAAGGAAATGCACCTATTGAGAAAGTAAAAGAAAAAATTCCAGCAGCCACTTTAACAGAAAAGGCACTGGCAAAGATCTTACCTAAAGCACTATCCTCTGCAATTAACGAAAACAAGATAAAACCTGCAATTTATCCTAAATTTGAGCTAATTTCTGCTAACCCTAACGAAAACTGGCAGGTAAGAGCAATAACCTGCGAACTTCCCATGATTATTCTTCCCGACTATGCCAAATTAATTAAAGAAGGAATCATTAAAACCCCTAAAGAACCGACTAAAGAAGAAAAGGAACAAAAAGCGATAAAGGTTCTATTAGACAGTATTAAAATTAACATTCCCAAACTTCTTGTTTCCGAAGAAGTTGACGCAAGACTTTCGTCCCTTCTGCAAAGAATCGAAAAACTTGGCCTTTCATTGGAAGGATATTTAGGTTCAATCAGTAAAACCCCGGATAAATTAAGAGAAGAGTATGAGCTTCAGGCCAAAAATACAATTTCAATTGAACTTATTCTAAATGAAGTAATTAAGGATCAAAAAATAGAAGTTACCGAAGCCCTGGTTGATGAAGCAATTAAAGCAGCTTCGGCAGATCCCAAGCTTGCGGAAAGCTTAAATACCCCCGAGCAAAGAAGATTCATTCAAAGCGTACTTGCAAGACGTGCCGCACTTGACTACCTTATATCCTTGGTCTAAACTTCAGCCATAAAATAGTATGGACAAAGCTCAAAAAGCTAAAGTTCAAACCGCAGTTAGACGCACAAATGTCCTGGAGTCTTTAAAGGACATAGGCGGTGGTGTCGCATCATCTATAAACACAGATCTTTTGGGAGGAATATCCAAAGACCTTCTTGAGCAAATTTTAAATAGAAGAAATCCAAATAAAAAAGCATCGGGGGATATTCATGCAGGAGAATCTTTGGAATTTTCGGATCTTCTTTCCGGACAACATCAGGAAAACTTAAAACTTAGAAATCAAATTGCTTTTGAAAGAAGATTAACTTCTGAAGAAAAGATTGTTTCGGAGAAAAGAACCAATGAACTAAAAATTCAGCTTCAAGCCCTTATGCAGGAAGTCCAATATCTTGCCAAAACCACCCAAGGGCTAGGAGAGAAAGTTGAAGTTGCCGTAATGCAGGCTCCGGCCCAACCAGGAATCTACCATCTGATCTTTTTTAAAAAAATAATTGAATTTATTAGAAATTTCAGGAAAAACATAGACTCAGCTTCGACTTGGCTGGGAGCATCAAATAGGCGAGCAGAGAAGAAAAACTTCTGGGCAATGTATAAGAAAAAGGGGTCTTCATTCCTTCTTTCCGGAGAAAGCTATTCCCAAAGATCAGCTGGATAGACCAATAATTTATAATTTACAAGTAATAAGTTATAATTATCCGTACGAGGACTCGTAGCTCAGTTGGTTAGAGCGTTGCATTGACATTGCAAAGGTCCCCCGTTCGAACCGGGGCGGGTCCACCAAATTTAACAGAAAACACGGTTAGTGCTATAAGAAAACCATGTTACAAGCTCTTCATGCGTTAGGTATTTTTCCTCATCATGGAAAAAATGTCATTTCCCTCGAAAATGGAAAGTATCGTAAGGGATTTATTTTAAAGGATTCCATTTTCAATGTGTATACAGACAAAGAAGGTCTGGATGAAATATCAAGACTCAAGGCAATTTCTGAAGCAGCTGATGGGTTGGGGGTTCCTCCTTTTAGGATAGAACAAAGATTATCTGAAGGGAAAAAAGTAATATACAGGCCTCGTCACGAAAGAGAATAAACTTTTACTTCATAAACATCCAAAAGAGAAGGGCGAGGACAATCCTATAAACTCCAAAGGCTATAAAGTTATGCTTTTTAACATAGCCTATCAAAAACTTCACGGCTATCGCTGCGAAAATAAAAGATAATAAAGTTCCAATTAGAAGCATCGACAAATTTCCCGACATTAAAATACTTCTTGATTTATAAATATCTAATGCCGAAGCTGCCATCATAGTAGGAACGGCCAAAAGAAAAGAAAACTCAGTTGCCGATTCCCTGCTTAATCCCAATGTGAGCCCTCCTATAATGGTTGCTGCTGCGCGTGATACTCCCGGAATTACGGAAAGAGATTGAAAAAGACCGATTATAAGATAGTGAACAGTGGTCAGTGAACGGTGAACGGTGGGTTTGTGGTATTTTTCAAACAAAATTATAGCGATACCGCCCAAAAACAAGCTCCAAACAACAACTTGAGAACTTCCCAGTAAATAACCCTTGATAAAAGGGTAGAGGAAGAAACCAACAATTGCGGTCGGTACAAAAGCCACAAACAGTTTTTTATATAAATCAAAGCTTTTAAAAAATTTCTTAAAGTAAAGAACAACAACTGCGAGTATTGCTCCAAGCTGAATTACAATTTCAAAAGTTTTAACAAAATCAGTTTCGACAATTCCTAGAAGTTTGGAAGCCAAAATCATATGTCCCGTTGAAGAAATGGGAAGAAATTCGGTAATGCCTTCAACCGCTGAAAGAATAAAAACATGCAGTAAACTCATATTACCAGTTTATATTAAATGGAATCCTATTTCTAATGATGCTTATTATTGTTACTCTTGTGTCTTGCTATATTTTTTCCACCCAATTTCAATTCATCTTCGGGTTTACCGGAAACATGTGTTGTAGGGTCACCGAA
>JAPLZT010000068.1 GCA_026394855.1 Candidatus Woesebacteria bacterium | reverse complement strand
GAATAGTCTAATAAATCCGAAATTTACCAGAAATCCTCAAAACCCAACCGTTCCGAATTTAATAAACCTTTGTTTATCCTTAATGCCCAATAAAATCGCCAGTTCAAACGTTGAGATTGCTTCTTTCCAATTAAATTTAGATTTATCCTTTGTGCGCGAGGCAAACTCAAGAGGCACTTCCACAGTTTTTTTTGAATTTTTAAGAGTTTGATAAAGAAGGTCAACTTTATGAGAAAACCGATCCAGTTTGTGCAATTTTTCCAAGTCAATTTTATTTAGCACCCCGTCAACCTTTGTCAGTCTAAAACCAGTCGTCAAATCATGAATTTTAAAATTGAGAAGGACTATACGTATGAACAGATTTCCAAAATAGCTAATCGCCTTCCGGCTAATCGCCCACGTCTTGGGAACTGAACCGCCCTTTATATACCTACTACCGATTACATATTCCGCTCCACTCAAGTATGCATCCACCATCGGTTTAACAAAACGGGGTGGATGTTGGAAATCTGCATCCATCTCCATAACCGCATCAGCCTTAAGTTCGTTAATTGCGTACCGCATTCCCTTAACATAAGCCCAACCAAGACCGGGTTTATCCTGCTCAATAACATGAACGTGTTTATAAGTTTTAGAGGCACTTTCTACAATCTCAGTTGTTCCATCAGTTGAATGATTATCAACTATAAGAAGCTGCATGTCCGCGTCGATTGTAGGGAACTCTCTTTTCACAAGTTCCTCAATCATCCGTTTGATGTTTTCCGTCTCGTTCCAGGCGGGCATAACGATTACGATTTTGTCCATATAAATAATGATACAATATCGGTATGCAAATTGATATCTTGACACTTTTTCCAGATATGTTTACTGGTCCTTTTGATGCCTCAATTATTAAGCGTGCCCAAAGCAAAAGTCTTATTGAAATTGAGGTTCATGATTTACGAAAATGGGGCGAAAGCGAGAGACGCAATGTTGATGACCGGCCTTATGGGGGAGGACCCGGCATGCTATTGAGAATAGATATCTTGGATGCCGCAATTTCCAATTTCCAATTTCCAATTTCCAATAAAAACAAAAGAAAGGTAATTTTGTTGGACGCAACGGGAAAAAGGTATACACAACAAAAAGCGCAAGAATTGTCTAAACTTGAACATATAATTTTAATCGCCGGGCATTATGAAGGGGTTGATCACAGGGTTCACGAATATTTGGTTGATGAAGTAATTTCAATCGGAGATTATGTTTTAACCGGGGGTGAAATTCCGGCTATGGTGGTCGTTGATTCTATTATCCGACTACTTCCGGGGGTTTTGGGAAAAGACGAGTCGTCTACAGATGAATCTCACAAAGAACCTGGTTACCTGGAATACCCGCAGTACACCAGACCCGAAAATTACAAAGACTGGAAAGTACCAAAAATACTTCTTTCAGGAAATCATAAAGAGATTGAAAAGTGGAGAAAGTCTTAATTTTCCTTCTTCCATCTTGAAGTTGGAGTGATAACTCTACCAATTTTTTGACCGGCCCATAAAATCGATGTTACAAGAAAATATTGTAATGGACCGTGATACCATTTGGCGGCTTTTATTAATCTTTCATTGGATACGGATAGGCCTGCCTTCTTCGACGCCTGACCGTGATAGTGAATGAACTCTGCCTCCGGAACATAGTAAACCGGAATGTTTTGTTCTTTTGCTCTCCGGCAATAATCAATATCTTCAAAATACATAAAAGTTTCTTCTTCCAAAATTCCAATTTCGTTAATCACCTTTTTAGGAATTAAGAAACATGCCATAACAGTTCCTTCTACTTTTTCTAATTTTTCCCCAGAGGATGAAAACATAAAATACGTACCTTTTTTCCCTAAGAAATATTCTTCAAACGCATGACAAGCCGTGGGCAACATAAAGCAGGAGTCCTGCAGAGTTCCGTCAGGAAAATATAACCGTCCCGAATAAATTGCCCTATCACTTTTCTCCTTTACGGCATTAAGAATGTTTGTTATACCATTTGACTTAACCTCAATATCAGAATTTAATAAAAGAATATTTTTCCCCAAAGAAAAATTAATCATTTGATTATTTCCAGCGGCAAATCCGTTATTTACTTCATTAGAGATGAATTTAACTTGAGGGTAAGTGTGCAAAACTTCCGTTTTGCAAGATTCGTCCGGAGAATTGTCTAAAACCATTACTTCCGCTCCCCCTTCAACTTTTTCAAATCCGGATTCTCCCATGTAAATACTTTTTAATAACTGAAGCGT
>JAPLZT010000118.1 GCA_026394855.1 Candidatus Woesebacteria bacterium | reverse complement strand
GTAAAGATGACGTTGGCAATAACAAGCACTATCAAAAGACTTGTAAAAATTAATTCTTTATAATTTTTAATCATATATATTTTTATTTTTTTGTTAAGACAAAAAGTTCAGCGCTTCTAGCCCTTGGATTATTGTTTACTTCCTCCAAGGTCGGCCTGATAGATCCCACAAAATCCTCAGAAAAACTTTTAATTACATCTTCCTCCCCCGAATGAAAAACAATAATCAAAAGTTTTCCTCCGGTCTCTAAAAGATCGTATGCTTTAGGTAGAGCTTCCTTTAAATTCTCAAGTTCGCTATTTACCGCGATTCTTAAAGCTAAAAAGGGTAGTGTTGCCGGGTTTAGTCTTGCTTTTCCTTTTAAACCCTCGCAGATATCAAGAAAATCGGCAACTCTCTTTATAGGTTCTATTCCTCTTTTTTCCAAAACCCTTTTGGCAAGCCATCGGGAACTACTCAAATCCAAAACTTTAAAAAACAGGTTCTCCAGCTGGTCCTTTCTTAAAACATTAAGAAGGATTGCGCCGGTTACCTCCTGAAAATCTTTATCTATCCTCATATCAAGCTGGGCGCTTGGATTTGAAAAGGAAAAACCTCTCTCTTCATCCATCAGTTGCAAGTTTGATACCCCCAAATCAAATAGAATTCCTTCAACTTTATTAAATTCGTTCTCCCTTGCAATCCTATCAATATCCTTAAAATTGCCGTGAACTAGTAAACAATCAAATTTACTAAGTCTTTCTTTGGCAATTTCCAGAATCTTGGGATCTGATTCAATTCCCAATACTTTAACTCCGGCTTCAAGTAATTTTATGCTGTGTCCTCCTGTTCCTAAAGTTGCATCTATTACGCTTTTCTTTTTGTTTAAATGTGCTAAAACTTCACTTATTAATACCGGTTTGTGATATTTAACGTCTATCATTTGCTAATTTATCTATTAACTTTGGTGCCTCACTTACCAATAATTTTTCTTTTTGGCTCCATTTGGCCTCATCCCAGATTTCTACTCTATCCCCAAGCCCTAAAAAAGAAACCCCTTCTCCAAGCCCGGCATATAAAACCAGTTTCTCAGGAATTACTATTCTTCCCTGATCATCAAGCTCCATTTCGTATGCCGAAGCCATGATAAATCTTTCAGTATCTCTTATTTGAGAAACTATTATTTCTTCTTTTCCTGTTAATCTTTGCCAAAGAGCACTCCAAAAATCATTACTTACCAAAACCAGACAACCCTCGTACCACTTTGCCAGAATAAATTTCTCGCCAAGGTCTTTGCGAAACTGCGAAGGAATAGCCACGCGATGCTTTGAAGAAAAGGTAACTGTATAAGTTCCTAAAAGCATAATTAATAACAATGAAATTGGGCAGTTTCATATTCAGATTCTATCGGTGGTCCTCCATTTCTCACCACCATAATCCATTTTCACACCAATTTACACGACTGTCAATAGGTATATAGAAGAGTATCAGAATGACATTCTCTGATAAGAATGACATATCAGCGTTCAATTCATCAGTGGGCTTTGCCCACGGTTTTCTTGAATGCTGTTATAGGCCAAACAATATACGAAATCTTAAGAAGAATTAATTAGTTCCTATAAAAATTCCTGTATTTGAAGATTTGCCGCTATCAAGTTTTGTCCAGGAAGATCCTGAATAAAGATAAATGTTTGTTCCTTCCAAGGTAACTGTTCCGGAAACTGCGGTCTTACTTGACGTGAATACTCCAAATGGACCTGTGGTTAGTTCAGCAGGCACCTCTTTAGGTACTCCGAATGTTTCCATTACTACAAAAAAATCTTTACTGTTTATTGAAGTTAACTTATATGTAACTTTTTCATCAATCGATTTAAGTTCTTTAGTTTTTGAAAGAAGTGCAAACTTAGTTGTAAGTTTTGTAATCAATTTTCCCGCATCATTTCTAAATCTAATAGTTAATGTTCCTTCTTTTACTCCCTCATCATATCTGAACTTCCCCGAGGATTCAGATCCCATTAAAAGGTCTCTTTCAATCTTATCCTGTCCCGTAAGCTTTATGGTTCCCGGAACTCCTTGAGTTCTTCCATCCGGCAGTTGATACAAAAGTTCATAATCCATCGAGGCTGCTGAAGAAAGAATTTTTGTAAGTGTTAGTTTTAACCAGTGACCATCTGCTGAGGGAGTAAGGGAGGCAACCGGTCTTTCATTTAAGGAAAGAGTAACTGTAGTATCTTCTTTTTCTACCGGTACATTACTCTTATTCTTTTTAATAACTAAGATAACTATAATCAGAACAATTATTCCGACTCCAAGAAGTATAAAAGGTAAATATTTTTTCATTTACTTAAGTTTATTTTGAAAACAATCCATTAACTTGTCAATAAGCATCCTAAGTCGCTGTGGATTATTGTTGATAAGGAGAGTTCTTTCTTATTACTTGGTTTCTTTCTTTAAGCTTTTTTTCAGCTTTTAATATCTGCCTTCCATACTCTCCCATAATCAACCAACTACCTGGGGTAAATAGTGATCCTGCATAAGCTACAGTAGCGGCAATTCCAGCCTTCTTAAAATGCTCTAGAGAATCTTCATTTAGTTGATCAACCCGCTTTTTAATTTCAGGGTTATTCTCTAGCCACTCTTTACACTCCTCCTGAAGAGCAGCTTTTTCTTTTGCTTTTTCCCTCAACCTTTCTAACCACGACATATCGAGGGTAATATACCACTATATTATTTGTGAAGCAAAATTATTTAAGTTTCCCGGAGAAATAGTCACTGAGTTTGTCAACGGCTACCCTTTGCTGTTTTGCTGTATCACGATCGCGTACAGTGACTGTAGCATCGTCAAGTGACTGAAAATCCACGGTTACGCACCACGGAGTTCCTATTTCATCTTGAGCAAAATAACGCTTCCCTATATTTCCCCTATCATCCCAAACAACCGGACCATCTATACCTTTCTTAATTATTTTCAAAACTTCTTTTGCTTTTATGATTAATTCTTCCTTATTTCTTAAAAGAGGAAATACCGCAACTTTATATGGAGCAATCTTGGGATTAAGCTTTAGAATTATTCTTTCTCCATCTTCGAAGTAAGCGTCAATTAAGAAAAATAACATCGCACGATCAACTCCCCCTGATGTTTCAATTACCCATGGGGTAAATTCTTCTCCGGTTTGCTGATCTTTGTAGCTTAAATTGTGATTCTTTAAATCATAATCACCTCTGTGGTGGATCCCTTCAAACTCGCTCCAGCCAAACGGAGCTTCATATTCGATATCGGTTGCATACTTTGCGTAGTGGGCTCTCTTTTCGGGTTCATGATCCCTAAATCTAAGTTTTGTTTTATTCATTCCAAGCGATGTATACCATTTCATTCTTTCTTCCTTCCAGTATTCAAACATGTCTTTACTTTCTACATCAACCGGTCTGACAAAATACTCAAGTTCCATCTGTTCAAATTCACGGGATCTGAAAGTAAAATTTCCCGGAGTTATTTCATTTCTAAAAGCTTTTCCTATTTGCGCAATACCAAATGGAATTTTTACTCTTGAAGAATTAACTACATTTTCAAAGTTAACAAAAACCCCCTGAGTAATTTCTCCCCTAAGATATGATTTTTCTTTTGGTTCAGTAGTTCCTAAAAGAACTTCTGTCATTAAATTAAAAGTTTTTGGTTCGGTGAATTCCCCTTCGCATTCCGGACATTTGTCTTCGACGCTATCGACCTTAAACCTGTGGTGGCATTTTTTACACTCAACCAATGGGTCAGTAAAGGCTTTAAGATGTCCCGACTTTTCCCACACGGTAGGATTCATAATAATTGCCGCGTCAAAGCCCACGACGTCCTCACGCATATAAACCATGCTTTTCCACCACTCGCGTTTTATATTGTTTTTAAGTTCCACCCCTAAAGGTCCGTAATCCCAGAAGCCCTGATATCCACCGTATACTTCAGAAGAAGGAAAGATAAATCCACGTCTCTTGGCAAGTGCCGTTATTTTCTCCATGAGATCCATAAACTAATTATATCAGGATTTATTTGGTTTTTTCTTTGGTTCTTGTGGTTGTTCTCTACGGGCCGATCTTCTTCGATCAAGTTCAGGCTGATTTCTTGGAATAATAATTAATTTAGGTTTCTCCGGAGTTTTATTACCATTATGGTTTTTAGAAAATTCACAGACCATGAAGGAAAACTTATACAGGTATTTTTAAATTATTTCAAGAGGATTTTATTTGAAGAGGAATAATTACTTTGTTTATTTCACTTCCGTCTTTAGCCGATTCATCAAACACTTCAACTATAATTTTTGTGTCTTTTGTTTTAAGTGTTGTTATTTTAACTTCAAATTTATTATTTTTAGCTAAGATTGTTCCTTCTTTAAGTAAAACTCCTTTTGAATCCTTAATTCTGTAATTAAACTGATTTTCAAATACCTTTGCTTCTCCCGAGATTGTAAAAGGATACACAACCGACTGGTTTATTTTTAAATTAGTTATTTTAATATTTGTGTTGTTGCAAGGTGTAGTGGGCATCGAGGCGGATGGCATTCCATGTTTTACCCACATTCCACCACTACAAATCCAATCATCTTCTGCGCTTAAGCCTTTAATACAGCCTACAATTAAAATAAGTGCCGAAAGGGCAAGAAATGGCATAAAATACTTTTTGTTCATTTATTTAAAATCCAAATACTGTATGTCAAAAAAGTTGCAAAGCTTCCCCAGAAAAAATAAGGAATTAAAAGATATGCTGCTGTCTTATTAATCTTATAAAACTTCTGAATCGTCGTAAAGACCAAAAGAAGTAAAACTATTATTTCAATTAAGGCCAAGGGGATATTTTTCATTCCAAAAAATATTATTGACCACAAACTATTCGCAATTAACTGCCAAACAAATAAATTAACTGCAATTTTAACCTCTTTTTTCTTTAAACCCTTTGAGAGAATAAGATAAAGGCTTATTCCCATTAAGGTATACAAAATCGTCCACACGGGACCAAACACCCAAGAGGGGGGATTAAAAGAAGGTTTAGTAAGGGCCGCGTACCAAGTAGGGATTGAAGAGAAAGTAAATAGTGAACCAATAATTCCTGCAGCCTGACAGAGGGCAATTGCAAAAATAAGTCTGGGCCAGTTAACTTTCTTCACAATTTAATATTAGCACACTACCTCAATACTTTTCTACCAACCCTTAATGAATTAATGCTTCTTTCGACAACTTCCTCAAGCTTTTCATCGGGATTAACAAGTTTCTTTCCTTCGGGCCAAAAACCGGTAATTGTCAATAGTTCAAGGATAAAACTCATGCGCAAACTTCGTAGGCGTGTCTCAAGCTGCAATTTTTCCAAATAGTTCAATGTTAGTTCAAAAATACCGTCGTTTCTTTCATGCTCATGGGTAATTTTGCCAATTACTTCAGTAAAAAAGTAGGCTAAAGATATTTTTTTTAAATCCTTTCTTATTTCTTCAAAGTTGTTAATGGTATCTGCTTCTATAAGTATTCCGATTCCGTGTCCGTCCGTAATTTGAAACTTGATGTGTCCAAAAACCTCCAGATGACCTCTTTTTCTGCTTGTGGTTCTTCTTATGCCTTTTGCTATTGCAGAAATTCTTCCGTGATTTTTGGAATAGATCGAAAGGATTCTATCGGCTTCCCCAAAGTTTCTTCGGGCAAGGACAATTCCTTCATCAGAATATGATCTAAACCTCATAAATTTTATCTAAGTGCAAGCAGGACTATTCCAAATACACCAACAGTTGCACCTACTATCTTTTGCCAAAGTTTTCCTCTTTCTTTAAGAATAATTATTCCTAAGACAACAGGTACAATAAGGGATAAACTTTTATATATTGGAAATGTTTTTGAAACTGTGGTGTTCTGCAACACAAACAAAAAGGCTGCCCATGAACCAACATTTAATATTGATGTTGTAAATACAAGTTTAGTATTCTGTTTAAACAATTTAATTCCTTCTGAAAAAATACCTTTTCTAAAAGAAAACATTATTCCCGTTAATATGCTATTTACAAATACATAGGTAAAAGAGGAAAAGTCTTTGAGAATCAACTTATCAAAGACAGCTGCCAAAGCACTTGTTAAAGCCATAATAAATGCATAGAATATTCCCCTTTCTATGGCTATCTTTTTTCCGTCATAAACGATAAACAGATTACTGATAACTATTAGCAAAAGCCCTATATAAGAAAGTGAAGAATACTTTTCACTTAAAAATAAAATTCCAATAACTGCTGCCAATACTACATTTAGTTTATGAACTAAAGAAACAGTGGAAACATCGGTAATTTTATATGCTTTAAAGCTAAAGTAGCTACTCAAACCAAATGTAAGGGCAGAAACTAAAATTAGCAACCAAAGAAATGGATTTTTGGAAACGTAAAAATTGAAAAACAGTAAAGGAATAGAAATAATAGCATTTACATAAGAAATCAAAAAAGTAAAAGTTGATGCATCAAATTTTCCATGAGAAAGCTTTTTATTGACTATATAAGTCAGTCCAATAGCCATACTCGCTAATATCAGAATAAAATATGATGTTGTCATGCTTTTAATAAATACCTTGAGTTGATTAATATAATCCCAGCTAACCGCATTTTATTTATGGCTTCAGACTCTGTTACCCCATTTTTATTAACGGCCCTGCAAGCATCAATTATTACCCTAGTACTAAAACCCTTTTTCAAAGAATCAAGCGCTGTATGAAGTACACAATAATCCGTGGCAAGACCAGCTATAAAAGTGTCCGTAATATTGCTCTTTTTAAGTAGTTCCAACAAAGAAATATTGTCACCATTAAAAGTTGAATAATGTTTATCGCCAATATCTTCACCCTTGGAAATAACTACGTCGTTTTCATTGATTTCTAAATCCGGATGAAATTTTGCACCCTCTGTATCTTTTACACAATGATTTATTCCAACAGGGTGCCAATCTCTCGAAAAAATAATTAACCAATTGATTCCACATATTTTTCTTTTTCTTTGAATTCTATTTTTTTAAAAAAATTAAAGAAACCATCTCGGCCTAAAAGTAAAGACTGTTGTTCATAAGAAAAATCTGCTTCTGTTTCAAAACTATAGCCGGCTATATGAATTTTAATCTTGTGTGTATAGGCATCAATATTACTATTTCCGATTCCCTGTATCGGTCTTTTATCACCGCTTTTTATATCAATACCGATAAGTTCACCGAGTTTGGCTGGAAATAAGTTTCTATCTGACCCTGAATCAACCAACGCCTGAATCTCCCAACTCGGAATACCTTTAGAGGAAACTACAATTGGAACAGTTGGACGAAAAACCTCTACTATCTCTCCAGTTTTTAAATCTTTTCCTGGGTATGGATGATAAGTAAATTTAAACCAATTAGGCATTAAATGGAGCAAAAGAACTTTCAAAAGGAAATACCCAAGCCATAGTTGCCATATCTTTTGTAACCTTAAGTGTCTCTAGTTTTTTACTTAAAATATCAATACTTTTAGCGGATGCAAAAACTTTCGTGCCTTTTTTTGATAAGGCAACCCACTTATTCTCATATGGTAAAAGTAATTTAGTAGCCTTCGTCATAATAATCTTATGATACCACAACTACAACCTTATTTTAATCTCTTTGTCTGTTTTTAAGAAGAACTCTTCTTCGTTTTTCCCTGTCTTAATTATATAAAGAGGTGAGTCGAGACCCGGCTGCTTTTGGATAAGAAGATCTATCTCGCCTTTTGCCTTAATCGGAAGCTTATACTTTAAAGTTAATTTTGAAACTCCCTCGGGCCTAAGCTTAAAAAATCCTGCAAATACAGTTTTACCAAACTCTTCATATGGTTCGGCTTTATCTTCTACTCCATCAAATGAAATTAATGTACTTCCCTTTGGAACATATATTCTTACCCAATCAGGCAAAACCGAATTAAGCCAGCCGTCCTGCTTCATCGGATTTTTGTATGTTAATATTAATGTCTTTTCTATGTAGCCATCTTTTCCTGTTGTATACTCCTGAGAAACTTCATTAGTTACATATAAATTAGATTTTCTTCCCCCTAAATTTGCATCATTAATATGAAGATAATCCCCGCTTGTAGTTTTTATCGTTCCCGCAATTCCAAATGAGGAAACCGCGTCTTGGGTTTTTGAGTCAAAAAGATAGAAAAGAATGTGTTTTTCTATTAGCGACTTAAAACCTGCTTCAAAAAGTTTAGGCAATTTATCTTTTGGCTGTCCCATTGCATTGGCAAGAACCGAATTCATCAAAGGTCCAATTATTTTCTTCCTGTTATCGTAATTTGCCGGAGCATAAATAATCTTTCCGGATCCGTTAGGATCCCAAACAACCGGACCTTCAACATCGGCAAAACTTTCAAGCTCATATATGACGTTGGGGCAATTGCATCTTGAATCAATCTCTGTACTAAAGTTTCCAAATCCGGGTACTCCGATTTTCCCGATTGCGTCAAGGAGATAAACCAAAACTTGAGTATCAACAGAAATTATTCCGTCAATTCCGGTAATTCCCACGCTTTTTGCCTCCGCGGTAAATAGCTTCATACTTTCGGCAAAATCAGGCGACCAGTTCATATCTCTTAATCTTAATTTATTGGAAAGAGCATATGGACCTTTAAGATATTTAATTATTGGGTCGGGTGCGATAGTTGTTGGCTTATATTTGGCATCAAGATTATAAATATCGCTTGAAGAAACCGGGGAAAACGCCCCTTTATTAACCTTCATTATAGAATACCCGGTTAAAAACCCTCCGGTAGGCCTTAACTCCTTATCGTTTTGGAAAAGAAGCAAATACGTTCTTTCTTTATCAATTCCGAGTAAATAAGGAGCCGCTTCCAATAAGGGCTTCCCATTGGTTATAAATGCGGCAACTTCCTCAAACATTTCAAGACCTGATTTGACCTTAGATCTAACTTCAGTTTTTCCAATCCTCACGGGATACCTTTCAGGATTAATACCTGAAAGTTCTTTTTCAATTAAGACAGTCTTTGCAGATATTTTGTCAATATTGGGAATTAAATCAGGAATTGATTTAACAATAAAGTCAATTCTGTCCTTAGCGGTTTTGGTTCCATCACCTATGGCATTATCTTTTCCTCCTTTAAGTCCCAGAAGGTCTGAATATGGTTCAATCGTTGTTAAAACGATATCCGAAACGTCCATTCCGTAAAGTCCTGCAGTTACAAGATGGTTCGCATCGGACACGTAAGAACCAAAAAATGGAACTAACCTAAAAGGAGAAATAATAACAAATGATGATTTTAACGCCTTAAGGGAAGATTTTGTATTAACAAGCTCTGATTTTATCTTAACCAAATCCTGAGATTTACCGGCTAACGTTAAAGCGCTTACCGACTTTTTAAGCTGCATTGCCTTACCATAAACAATAAGGCCGGAAATAACTGAATAAATTAATATTACCCCGACAACCCCCAACGCAATTAATAAACCTTTTTTAGGCTTTTTAATCGGAACCGGAGGTATATCATCAACCTTTATTTGCGGAATAACAGGATCTTGGATCATATATTCATACTATCACACTGCCCCTTTTCCGGCGAGCATTACCCAAGGGGTTTTAAGAACAATCAAGATGTCAAATAGTAAAGATTTTTTTCGGGCATAAAAAGCATCCATTTTAATTCTTTTATCAAAATTTACGTCGATTCTTCCATTAACCTGCCAGTAGCCGGTAATTCCGGGTTTGACAGTCAACATTTCTTTGACGTACCCTTCAGTTCCCGAAAACTTCACCTGTTGTTCTTCCAACTCCTCCTGAAGATATGGCCTTGGTCCAACTATACTCATTTCTCCTTTCAACACATTAATAAGCTGAGGCATTTCATCTATTGAATGTTTTCTAATAAACTTTCCAACTTTTGTTATTCTGGGATCATTTGTGGGTTTATAATTTCCACTTGTGTGTTTTTCTATATACACGGACTTGTATTTAGGATTTGTTTTTTCCAAAATATCG
>JAPLZT010000136.1 GCA_026394855.1 Candidatus Woesebacteria bacterium | reverse complement strand
ATTCAGGTAGGATTACTTTTTGAAAACTTATAGCAAAAGTTCTCATTATCTTTACTCCCTTTGGGTCATTGCTATGGTAAAGTACCGTTTTTGGCCAAAATCTCCTTGTATTGTCTTGATTGCATTGTTCTGCAAGATACTTCATTACATCAATCCCGCGCTTTGGGTGGCTAAGATGAAAGTCAAAGCTCATCCTCTCAATACAAAAATCTTTGAACCCAGAGGCTAATTTTATAAGTTGTTCTACTTCTTCAAGATTATGTAGATGTACCCAGCCATCCGGAGGTTTTCTTTGATCGTCCAGCCAGATATTCATACCTCAATAATTTTATATCTTGTTTTATCTGATACAAGCATTTTTATCCGTGTTCAAGATCGTTTTCAAGGTTTATTATTGACGCCCTCACCGATCCCTTTAAACTCTCCGATAGGCTTTTCAACTGTCTTTCCAGCTCCGGCTTGTGGTTCTTTGCCTTCTGGTACAGGATTGGCATGTTATCTGGATCAATTACTTCCCCAAGAACCATTATTGGATTCTGTTTTCTCTTTTTGATCATAAACCGTTACTATGCAGACAAACATCATAGTAAGCCTTAAATTGTTCGTAACTTGTCTCTGCTCTATTCTCTGCTTTGTTTTTTGCTGACTGGGTACAATTGATTCGGATATGTGTCGGTCTATATTGGAACCAATAAAAACAACTAGAGATCAAAATTAAGATCAGTAGAATGAGAAACACTTTCTTTTTATTTTCTTTAATCATTTTTAATTACTTTTTACACACCAAGAATCAAAATCTCCATTCCACAAAGTACTTTTATCCATCTCTTCAAACTTTTCCTTCCTATCTATTAAGGTGGTATTTTGTGTTAATGGAACAGGAATTGGTTCATCGAGGTCATAATAATATCTTTCCTTAAAAAGTTGTTGACTATAGTCAGTTTTGTTTTCAAATAGGTAGGTTGTGTCTACTACAACAGCAGAATATTTTAAATAATTGAGATCGTAACTTTCATCAACAAACTTCCAATTGTTATCTAGACCATAAATGGTTCTAAATAAATCTACAGCTTTCTCTTTACCCTGCTGATCCTTTCGTCGATTGGGATTAGCGTATTCAATAGATTTAGACGGGTAGTACCAAGCAGTAATATTATCCTGTAACGCTCTTTTTGATTGATTTTCTATTGAATTGTAATTTCGATAAATTATTACCCCAATTCCTAAAATGGAAACAATTATCAATGTAGCCAAAACTGAAAACTTTGTAGTTTTATTATTCATATATATTTGCTAACGAAAAAGCCGCCCACTGGCGATAACTTTCGTTACCCACACTCCTTTCGGAATATGACCTTATCAGGTAGCCAATGAACGGCTGTTTCCTGATAAGGAATTTTGCACCATGCCCAATAAATTGGGTTTAGGCGACTATTAAACTGATAGATTTATTTTAACACAAATTGTGATTTTGCTATCAACGCACTAAAATACAGTTAGATGAAAATGAAAATTGAGCCTACAGAGGAATACGATCAGCAAGTTTACGATCTTCTAAAACGCATAAAATATGATTTAAAAATGCACGAGAGTGATAATGTTACCTATATGGATACATATCTACCGCTTAACAAA
>JAPLZT010000112.1 GCA_026394855.1 Candidatus Woesebacteria bacterium | reverse complement strand
GAGATAGATACTGAAATTAAAAATATTGAACAAACAGTTTCAGGTCAGGGAATTTCTCTGGATGAAGCGCTTAATTTAAGAGGTATGACAAGAAAAGATCTAACCGATCAGATAAAAACTCAAAAAACCGTTGAAAAAATTCTTTCTTCTAAAATTGTAATAACCGATCAGGAACTTAAGGATTATTTCAATGCAAACAAAACCCTGTTTGGTCAAAATCCGGTTTTTGATAAAGTTAAAGATCAGGTTAACACTCAGCTTTTTCAGCAAAAATTATCAGAGCAATATACTACTTGGATAACAGATCTTAAAACTAAAGCTAAAATCCTTTACTTCGTCAAGCTCTAATATATACTTAAAGGTAATGAGGATTTTGGGAATTGATCCGGGCACGGCAACAACAGGATGGGGTTTAATTGATGTGACCGGTAATCAGTCTTTGGTGGACAGCTGGGGACTAATTGAGACAAGTAAAGATTCTTCCGTTGAAAACCGTCTCGAAAAAATTTACAAAGAAACCTCAGATATTCTAAAAAGGCTTTCCCCGGATGTTTTTGTCTTTGAAAAGATCTTTTTTGCTACAAACGCCAAGACTGTAATAGCTGTAGGCCAAGCACAGGGAGTAATGTTACTTGCTGCTTCCAAAGCAAAAACCAAGATAGAAAGTTATGCTCCGGGAACCATTAAAAAGATGATTACAGGAAATGGACGGGCTAACAAAAAAGAAGTTCAACAAGCAATTAGAAAAATTTTAGGAAACCAAGTAAAAAGCAAGGCGCATAAAAAGACGCATTTTGATAACGCCGCGGATGCACTAGCTATAGCGCTTACGCATGCCATGAAAGAAGGTGAGAAAGATGTTTAAAATAGGAAAAGTTACGCATTATTACGATAAACTTCAGGTGGCTATCGTTGAACTTGCCGCTGAACTGTCTGTAGGAGATAAAATAAAGTTTGTACGTGGGGGAGAAGATATATTTGAACAAAATGTAGATTCTATCCAGATAGAACACGAAAAGAAGGAATCTGCAAAAAAGGGAGAGGTCGTAGGTTTAAAGGTAGAAAAGGAAGTAAAGGAAGGTGCCGAAGTATTTAAACTGTAGTATCATACGTAAGTGGACATTGTCTGGCGGGAAGATAAAAAGCTAAAACAGCACCTAAAGAAAACCATTAAGGAAGCAGATGTAACTTGGGTTAAGTCTTCAAGAGTTTTTACTTATAGGTCGATTAATGCAAAAACACGGGCATATGCAAGAATATGGGGACTTTCCAGAATTTGGCAGAAAGCATTAAAAGTTGAGCCTGCCTATATTTTGGAAGTAATTTCGGAAAAGTATGACAGGCTTTCTGAGAATGAAAAAGCCAAAGTTCTTCTTCATGAAGTTGCACATATACCAAAGAATTTTTCCGGAGCTCTGGTTCCCCATATAAGACGGGGTAAAGGAAATTTTTACACAAAAGTAAATAATTTAATCAAAAGGTTAAAATAATTTTATTATGAAAATAATAGTTTTACATGGCGACTACACAATTAAATTATACGAGAGATTAAATAAGTTTATAGAAATTGCCAAAAAAAGAGGATGGGAAGTAACTAATGACGAAATTTCTCAAACTCCTTCTCTTTTTAATAAAGAAACTTTAACAATTGTCAGAAAATATAATTTGATTTCCAAAAAAAATATACCGGGCATTTCGAAGATACCGGGAACGTTAGTTATTTATAACGAAGGAAATATTCCCCAGTTATTCTTAAAAGAACTCCCCAAGGACACGAAAATCGAAGAGTTTAAACTGCCTAAAATTATTTGGAATTTTTTGGATAACATTTCCGTCAAACTTTTACATGAGACAGTTAAAACCGAACCTATCGAATTTGTTTTTTCTGTTCTTGCAAAACGCTTTAGAGATTTATATTGGGTAAAAGTTAACGAAGAGTCTTTGCCGTATCAACCCTGGCAAATAGGAAAACTTAAAAGACAAGCACAGAAATATTCGCAGGATACACTAAAAGAAATAATTAATAAACTTGCAGAAATTGATGTAAAAGTTAAAACTTCAAAAGCTGATTTGATTTCAGAACTTGACCTACTACTTATTAAGTCTCTAGAATAAACTACGCATGGCCATTGACACAACAATTTTCAAAGCATACGACATCAGAGGAATTTACCCTACCCAATTAAATGAGGAATTAGCATATAAGATAGCCCGTGCCTACGCCGAGATAATAAGGCGGGAGAATAAAGATAAAGAAAAAATTGATATAGTTGTTGGCTGTGATATGCGTCTTTCCACACCTTCCCTTAAGGAGCAGACAATCAAAGGTTTAACCGATTCCGGACTTGATGTTGTGGATGTGAGTTTGGTAACTACACCAACTTTTTACTTTTCTGTTGCTTACTACGGTTACATAGGAGGCATGCAGGTATCCGCTTCCCATAACCCCAAGGAATATAACGGCTTTAAAATGGTTAGGGCAAAAGGTGTCCCTGTAAGTGGAGAAGAAGGCATATATGAAATGCGGGACATGGTAATTGCCGATAATTTTCCTAGTTATGCAAAGAAGGGTACGGTTTCCAAAAAAAGCGGGGTAGTTGAAGATGAAGTTAAAGCTCAAATTTCGGAACTTAAGATAAATGTGTCAAAAATTAAACCCTTTAAAATTGTTGTAGATACCGCAAATGCAATGGCGGTATTGGATATTAAAGCCATGTTTAAAGATTTAAAGTGTGATTTGATAATTTTAAACGAACAACTTGACGGAACTTTCCCCGTACATCAGCCAGACCCCTTAGCAGAAGAAAACTTAAAACTTTTACAAAACGCGGTTATCGAGAATAAGGCGGACTTGGGAATAGGTCCGGACGGAGACGGAGACAGGTATTTTTTCATTGATGAAAAAGGGGAAATCGTAAGGCAGGAAATTTTAAGAGGAATTATGGCTCAAATTGCACTTAAGGAAAATCCGGGAGCGACTGTTTGTTATGATATCCGTCCCGGACGAATTACTAAAGATATGATTGAAGAAGCTGGCGGAAAAGCTTCTGTCACTAGGGTAGGGCACTAATTAATAAAAGAGCAGATGTTAAAGGAAAATGCGGTGTTCGGCGGAGAATCATCGGGACATTATTTTTACAAATTTAAATACGGAACATTTGAAGCACCAATTGTCTTAACGCTTAAGTTTCTGGAATATTTAACTAACCAAAACAAACCTTTATCTGACGTTGTTGCTCCATATAAGAAATATTTTCATTCGGGGGAGATAAATACCAAAGTTCCCGATGTTAAAGTAAAAATAGAAGAAATAAAACAAAAATATTCAGATGGCGCACAATTTTTCCTTGACGGAATAACAATTGAATATCCTGATTATTGGTTTAATGTGCGACCTTCTAACACCGAACCTTTGTTAAGATTAAATTTAGAAGCAAGATCAAAAGAACTTATGGAACTTAAAAGAGATGAAGTTTTGAGCGTCATGCAGAGTTAAATGATAAATAAAGAGATTGTTGAATGGTGTACGGGAATTATTAATAAGCTCTGTGAGGAAAACCGTTTTAGAAATAAGGAGATTCAACAAGGAGTAGATGGTGAAAAGGAACATGCAATAACAGTTTTAAGTTGGGTTAAAAAATTAGAAAAGCATCCTTCAGTAGCTTTACGAATTTCTGCATTATTCCATGATATTGACCGTTTAGTTACTCCTGGAGCAGGCAGAGGTTTTGCGGGAGATAGAAAAAGTGAAGAATACCTACTTCATAAAAAGATGCATGCTAAAAGAAGTGCAGACTATACCAGCCAGAAACTTAAAGAGATGGGTATTGAAGAAAGTATAATTATTAAAACACGATTTTTAATTGAGCATCACGACGATATTTTGGAGGAAATTAGTAGTTATAAAGACAAAGATTTGGAAATATTAGTTGCAGCGGATGCCTTTTCTTGGTTTTCAACCACTGGTATTAACCTTCTTAAGTCCGAAGGAGAAGAACGTACTAAAGATAAACTTCGATTTATTTTGAGCAAAACTCCGAAATTTGCACTAGAATTACTACCAGAGGTAAAAATAAACAATTTAGTTTTAGAAAATTTAAAAAAGCACGTACTCAAAGAAATAATTAAATGAAGAGGTGGAAG
>JAPLZT010000090.1 GCA_026394855.1 Candidatus Woesebacteria bacterium | reverse complement strand
GAGATTAACCAGGTAAGATCAATGTTATAAGTTGTTAAGAAAATGTGAATAAGATGTTCGTAAGAATATGAACAACTTGAACAAAACCAATTAAAATTTATTACAGGATTAAATAATCAAGAAGATGTTCGTTGGGTAATATTGAAACCTGCCCAAAAAACCAAGAATACATAAGATTAAATTACCTATCAACATATCCACCCGACTAATAGTAATAAACTTTTGTTTAATAAATTGTTTAATAAATAACTTATCAACATATACATGAAAATAGAATTAAATTTTCAAAAGCTTAAAGAAACAGTTTTGCTGATCGATAAGATTGCCAATAAACATCTGACTCTACCGGTATTATCATGTATCTTGATAGAGGTTAAGAAAAATACAGCCACATTCAAAGCGACAAATTTGGACGTTGGTATAGAAGTGAGCGTGCCAGTCAAATCAAATGAAGACGGGGTTTTGGCCGTTCCGGCTGGCGTGCTTTCATCATTCGTTTCCCAAATCATCAACGATAACCAAGTGACCAAGCTAGAAACAGTTTCCAATAATCTTTACATAACAACTTCAAAATCAAAGGGCACAATAAAAACCGTTCCCCCTGAAGATTTTCCATCAATTCCCCAAGTCATAGATGGTCAAAATTTTACCCTAGCTTCGGAACTATTTGTTAAAGGGTTGAAATCCGTCTGGTACAGTTCGTCAGTTTCCAGTGTTAAGCCGGAATTATCCAGCGTTTACATCTATAATAGCGAAAATAATCTAGTATTTGCCGCTACTGACTCATTCAGACTTGCCGAAAGAAAGATCAAGACGACCGCCGCTACTCATTTGAGCGATATTCTGATCCCTTTCAAGAATATTCCTGATATTATCAGAGTTCTTGAAAACATGGGTGAAAATACGGAGATTCAACTTAGTAAGAATCTGATTTCTTTCAAGGCTCGTGATATATATCTGGTTTCCAGGCTGATCGACGGAGTCTTTCCGGATTATCGGCAGATCATTCCCAAGAATTACAGCACCGAGGCCGTTCTTCTCAAACAAGATTTGATCAATGCCCTTAAAATATCCAACATCTTTTCGGACAAGTTCAACCAAATCCACCTGGTCATCGATCCGAAAGCTAAAATCTTTGAAATTCAGACAAAAAATAACGACGTTGGGGAGAATAATACCTCGGTAGATGCCGCTTTGACCGGTGAGGTCCAGAATTCTTTTACCAAAGAGGTTGTTTTGCGCACAACCATTAAGGAAGCCATAAAGAAACATGTTGGAATCGATATTCCAATCGAAAACATTTCTCCCAAAAATGGAATTGTTACCCTGAAGAATATTAGTCAGTCAGCTAGGTCGGCAATATTTATTAAGAAACAGAAGATATTGGGGGAGTTGAAGGAAGTAGGAATTTTAGATTTAAGATAAAAATCCCCCGGCCTATCGGCCACCCCCTTTTTCAAAGGGGGACCCTCCAACGTAAAGCTATTTGTAATACATACTGCTATTGTTTAATCACTCTCTGAGTTATAAATTGAACACAAAGATTACTTAGAGTCATTGAGAGTCATATTAAAAAAGTGGCTCGATGGAGAGTCCCCCTTTGAAAAAGGGGGTGCCCCGTAGGGGCGGTGGATTTTTGGGATTACTGCGTCACAAAACTCACCTCTGCCTGCCCCTTATTGTAAACCGTATCATAGATTGTAAATGAAAGAGTGTTGCTAGCTGATAGACTGTTTACATCGGACGGAACGAACGAGAAGCTTAATGGATTTTTATC
>JAPLZT010000014.1 GCA_026394855.1 Candidatus Woesebacteria bacterium | reverse complement strand
CTTTTTACTCCCAGGTTTCAAAGAGAAGGTTGGAGGGGGCTTACATCTTTTATTAAGAATGAATCGGAAGGAAATACGGCAGTAACTTTATTTGTCGCCGATTCGAACATGGAAGCCTATAAATATTACGATTCAAAAGCTAATATCTCCGGTCCAGAAGGATTTAGTACAAAGTACCAGGAAATCTGGCTAATGCGCTATCTTCAGCCCGTATTTGACTCAAAAGACTCTCTCCGTGCCAAAATAGAGGCTTCAGGGTACAATAAAGAGAAAGAATACGATTTTAATGGGGTAGTAGTTTGGAAATATATTAAATTATGAAGATTGCAATTGATATATCACAGATTGTTTATGGAACGGGAGTATCCTCATATACGGAGAATCTTGTTAAGAATTTACTGAAGATAGACAATAAGAATGAGTACTTACTTTTTGCAGGGACCCTTCGTAGGAAACAGGACGTATTGAGAATTTTTCCACAAGCCAGGGTTTACCCTATTCCGCCGACTCTGGCTGATTTTGTTTGGAACAGGCTCCATGTTTTTCCGATAGAGAAACTTATTGGAGGTGTAGATGTCCTCCATACATCCGATTGGACTGAACCGCCATCTAAGGCTTTCAAAGTAACAACTGTTCATGATTTATATCCTTTTAAATTCCCGCGGCTTGTACACCCCAAAATTCTTGAAGTTCACAAAAGGAAAATGAAATGGGTGTTAAAGGAATCAAAAATGGTAATTGTTCCATCTAACTCAACCAAAGAAGATCTTGTTAGTTTGGGAATGGATGAAAAAAGAATAAGAGTAATCTATGAGGCACCTTCTTTAAAGAAGTCTTCCCCCAGACAGGTTGATGAGACAAAGAAAAGATATAACCTTCAGGGGGACTACTTAATTTCAATAGGGGTAACCAAATTAAAAAATACCGAAAACATAATTAAAGCTTTTCATTTGGGAAGTGCCGGACAAGACGTAAAACTTGTTTTGGTAGGAAGAGCGGTCGGAATAGAACTTGAAGAAGCAAGAAACATAAGAATATTAGGACACGTTCCTAAAGAGGATTTAGGAGCTCTTCTTACAGGGTCACGGGGACTTATTTATCCTTCTTTGTACGAAGGATTCGGAATACCAATTTTAGATGCATTTAACTGTGAAGTTCCTGTTTTAACATCAAATATTTCTTCGATGAAAGAGGTTGCCGGAGATGCCGCAGAACTTGTTGATCCATATGATACTTCTTCGATATCGGAAGGCATAGAGAGCATCTTACGAGGTCCCAAGGGCTTTATAGAAAGAGGTCTGGCAAGAGTTAAAGATTTTTCTTGGGAAAAAACTACAGAGAAAACACTTGTGGTTTACAGGGAGGCTGTTTCTAAAACTTGAATTCTTTCCTCGTGGTTTTCAATTTGTTTTCCATGACGATCCAATCTGTTCTGTTGGGCATCAAGTTTTCTGTCTAACGAGTCAAACTTCATTTTTATATCTTCTACATCCTCTTTGGATGCAAGCCTTTCTTCCATGCTCTCGAGAGCGGGAATCATGACATCATTGAGAGCATCAGTGACGATCATAGTCAATTCGTCTTTATCTTTCTTGTTCATATCTTGATACTAGTTCTGTCATGATTTTAAGTCAACGGTTAATTCTAGTACAATATAGTGGTGGTAATCGGAATTGACGGCAACGAAGCAAACATTGAAAAAAGGGTCGGGGTTAACGTGTATGCATTTGAGCTATTAAGATCTATTTGGAAACTTCAAAAGAAAGGGTCTATAAATCATGAGCTTATAGTTTTTCTTAAGAGGCCACCACTTTCGGACATGCCGAAAGAAACACAAAACTTCAAGTATAAAATTATTCGGGGGGAAGGTCTTTGGATATTAACTAAGCTTATGCCCCATCTATGGAAGAACAAAGAGAAGCTTGATGTGATCTTCTCTCCAAGTCACTATGTTCCTCCTATTTGCCTTCAGCCTCGTGCATGCTCAATTATGGACCTTGGATACCTCAAATCCTCGGGACAATTTAAAAAGTACGACTATTGGCAGTTAAAGTATTGGAGTGCTATTTCAATTTTTGTCTCCAAGGTGGTCTTTGCAATCTCGGCAAGTACCAGGGATGAAATTGTAAAGAGGTACCCATTTGCATCGAAGAAAGTGGTGGTTACACCACTCGCATATGATCAAGACCTCTTTAACATAAAGATTGCCAAAGAGGATACCATGCGTGTTAAGTATAAATATACTATAGTAAGTGACTACATACTATTCTTAAGCACACTTAAGCCCAGTAAGAACATAGAAGGGCTTATTGAAGTGTTTAATATAATTTCCGGAAGATTTCCCGACATAAAGCTGGTTATTGCCGGTAAAAAGGGTTGGTTGTATGAATCTATTTTTGAAAGAGTAAAGAAACTTAAACTTGAAGACAAAATTATTTTTACCGACTATATTCCGGAGGAAGATAAACCGGCTTTAATTGCCGGAGCCAAAATTTTTTGTCTTCCTTCTTTTCATGAAGGCTTTGGACTGGATGTTCTTAATGCCATGGCTTGCGGTGTTTCCGTTGTTATTTCAGATAAAGGAAGTCTTCCTGAAGTTGCGGGAGATGCGGGGGTTTATGTTGACCCAAATTCTCCAAAAAGTATTAGAGAGGGGATAGTTAAAGTTCTTTCTATGGATGATATAGAATATAATAAGCTGGTAGCGAAGGGTTTAGAGCAGGTTAAAAAGTTTTCCTGGGAGATAACTGCCTTAAAAACTTTGGAGGCGCTAGATTATGTTGCAGGACAAAAACGGTAATAAATTAACAGTTAATGAAGCACTGTCTAAAATTGTAAACAGGGTCGGGAGCTGCTGGTTGGATTTTGAACTAATGATATTAAGATGGGTAGGTCATATTCCCATCCATTTCAAAAGAAAATTGTTCTATCGGATCTTTGGCGTAAAAATCGGAAAAGGTTCCGCTATCCACATGTGGGCAAACTTTTTCCAACCCAAAAATATTTCAATTGGAGACGATACAATTGTTGGCGATCATGCATTCTTAGACGGGAGAGCAAAACTTACAATCGGAAATCATGTGGATATAGCGTCCTCTGTAATGATCTATAACTCAGAGCATGATTTATCCAAAGAAGACTTTTCGGCTATAGAAGAACCGGTTGAAATTGGAGACTATGTATTTATAGGTCCGAGAGTAATTATTTTACCGGGAGTTAAAATCGGAAAAGGAGCGATAGTTGCAGCCGGAGCGGTTGTGACCTCAGACGTTGCCGATTTTACGATTGTTGGTGGAGTTCCGGCAAAACCTATTGGCGAAAGAAAAGATAAAAACCCTCATTACAAACTAGGCCGTGCCAGACTTTTTCAATAATGAAAAAAGGTTTAAGGATAATTATTGTTTTAATCTTTTCTCTTCTTTTTATCTATACACTCATTCCCAATCCTAAGTTTCCTAATCCACCCGAGGGTGCTTTGCAATCAAAAGAACCCGGCGATTCTGAAGATCTATCTGTAAGAAGGGCTTACTTTACCAATTTAACCCGTGAGGAGGTAATGAAGCATTATCAGAATGAATTTAAAGGCTATAGATTAAATTATCCTCCTGAAGAGGCAGCAACAATCATCCGTGACCAGACAAGAAGTACTTTCCTGGAAGAAATAGTTCATCCTTTCAGGGAATCATTCTACGTAAACGGTTTTGAACCCAAAGACGCTAAAGACGCAATTGAAATAGCGGGACTTTCCTGGAGGCAAAAAGTTACCGTAAAGTACGTTCCAAGCAATCTAATTTTTAGATCATTTGTGATGATACTTACGGGATTGGCCACCTTTCTTTTAGCTGGTGTCTGGATGAAAAAACATGATTGATTTATCAATTATTATTCTTAGCTTTAATACTGAAAAATTAACCCGGGAGTGCATTGAATCTGTAGTTAAAAACACCAAGGGAATTACATATGAGTTTTTGGTTATGGATAATGCATCTAAAGACGGGTCTCTTGAAATGCTTAAGAAGTTATCTCAAAAACTTCCTCTTAAGCTAATTGCAAATAAAGATAACATTGGTTTTGGTTTAGCCAATAATCAAGGAATGAAGGAGGCGTGCGGAAGATACCTGCTTCTACTTAATTCAGATACATTAGTTAAAGATAATGTCTTAGGAGAAATGGTTAAGTGGATGGATGAAAATCTTAAAGTTGGAATTTCATCTTGTGCTTTAAAGAACAAAGACGGCTCACTTCAGAGGACAGGCGGATATTTCCCAACACTTTTTAGAGTTTTTGCCTGGATGAGTTTTCTTGATGACATTCCACTCTTTTCAAAGCTAATTAAACCATACCATTCAAGATCTTCAAGTTCTGAAAGCAGGGACTGGTTGACTGGTGCCTACCTTCTTATTAGAAGAAGAGTTTTTGAAGATGTGGGTTATTTTGATAAAGACTATTTTATGTATGTTGAGGAAATAGATTATGCTTATAGAGCCAAAGAAAAAGGCTGGCAGGTATGGTTTTTATCAAAGTGGAGTATCACACATTACGGAGGTGCAAGCGGAACAAGCGGACTTGCAGCTATCTCGGAATATAAATCACTTAAGGTGTTTTACAAGAAACATTATCCTAAATGGCAGACATGCATCTTAAGATTATTTTTAAGACTCGGTGCGCTGCCAAGGTTATTATTTAATTTTAAAATATATGCGAAAGTATTTTGTGAGGCCTAGAGACATTTTTAAATACGGAATTGCTGCAATTCTAATAGTGATTCCTTTGTATCCAAAATTCCCATTCCTAAAAATTCCCGGAACTTATGTATCTATAAGAATTGAAGATTTCCTGATGTTTATTTTAGCCTTGTTATTTGTTATATTTTTCTTTAAAGAACTACCACAACTTCTTAAAAACCGGTTGGAATCTTCAATTTTAGTATTCATCCTAATTGGTTTTGTCTCGCTTCTTTCTGCAATTTTGGTTACAAGAACAGTAGTGCCGGGAGTTGCGGTTTTGCACTGGCTAAGAAGAATAGAATATTTTGTGCCTATGGGAATCGGAATTTTATATTTCAAGCGTTATGGAACCCGCGATTTGGAATTTTTCATTAAGGTTTTGATGATTACGGTATTTATCGCCTTTATATATGGCTTTGGCCAGATGCATTTTTCCTGGCCGGTAATAATTACTCAAAATAACGAATACGCAAAAGGTATTGCCTTAAGGTGGGTTGCGGGAAGCCAATTAAATTCCACATTTGCGGGACACTATGATCTTGCAACGTTTTTGGTTTTTACCCTGCCTATTTTTATTTCACTTTTCTTTGTGATAAAGGGTCTAGGCAGTAGGGTTTCTTTAGCGGTTGTGACTCTTTCGGGACTTTGGCTTCTTGCAAATACTGCATCAAGAATTTCAATTGCTTCATACCTTTTAGCCTCGGTTATTTCACTTTTGCTTATTAAAAAGTATAAAGCAATTATTATTACGGTGGCTGTTAGTATCATCATTTTTTCTTTAACCGGAAGCGTTGTCGATAGATATACCCAAGTTGTTACTGTTTATTATCAAAGGATTGTATCAAGGCTAAAGGTTAAAGCTGCCGATATTAATGAGGTCCTTCCTCAAAGAAGGGAAAATATAAATAGTCAGCCTACACCGCAGCCGATTTTTGAGGACAGATCAACCGCAATTAGATTAAATGTCGAGTGGCCTAGGGCACTAAGAGCCTTCAAGAAGAACCCTCTACTGGGTACCGGCTATTCTTCAATAACCTTAGCAACCGATAATGATTTCTTAAGATTATTAGGAGAAGTCGGTATTTTAGGCTTCCTTTCTTTTATTCTAATATTTTCAAACGTATTTAATCTGGCTAGAAAAATATTATCTAAACTATCGAAGCTTACTGGAGTAGAATTAGCCTTTGTTGTTTCATTCATTGGAGGCTTAATCGGAATACTTGTTAACGCGATGTTTATTGATATTTTTGAAGCATCAAAGTTTGCAATTATTTTCTTTTTGATAACCGGTCTTTTCGTATCGCTGGCCAGAGGTAAATTATATGAGTAATTTAATTAAACGAGTAATTAATTTAAAGCATATTGAGTATATTATTTTATCTTTATTGTTGATTTTAGGCTTCCTGGTAAGATTATATAAAATTAATAACCCGATTGCTGATTGGCATTCCTGGAGACAGGCTGATACCGCTTCGGTTACAAGAAATTATGTGAATTTAGGACTTAACCTTCTTTACCCTAAGTATCATGATATTTCAAAGATTCAAACGGGCTATTTCAACAAAGAAGGCTTAAGGCTTGTTGAATTCCCTGTTTTTAACTTATTCCATTATCTGCTAGTTAAAATGCTGCCTAACTTTTCTTTTGACGCCTTAGGCAGACTTACTTCTGTAATATTTTCCGTTTTTTCTGCTTTCTTTTTATTTTTAATCGGAAAAAGGTACTTGGGAAAATGGGGAGGGTTGCTTTCTTGTTTCTTTTTCCTCTTTCTTCCTTTTAATATTTATTTTTCCAGAGTAATATTGCCCGAGCCTTTATGTGTTTTCTTTTCTCTATTTTCCTTGTGGCTATTCATAAGATATATTGATTCGGAAAAAGTATTGTATTTATTTTCCTCCGGAATTATTTTTTCTCTAGCATTACTGATCAAACCATTTGCACTTTTCTACGCATTCCCAATGGTTTATCTGGCATTAAGTAAGTACGGAATAAAAAAGATTGTTGCAACTCCAAAGCTTTTAATTAATTTTCTTATTTTTGTTGATTTAGTTGTGATCCCTCTTCTTTTATGGCGTTCCTGGATCGGAAAACACCCTGAAGGAATTCCATATTTTACCTGGGCTTTCAATGGAGACTTTATTCGTTTTAGACCTGCTTTCTGGAGATGGATATTCGGTGAAAGGATAGGAAGACTAATTTTAGGAATTTGGGGATTAATTCCGTTTGTTTTAGGGGTGATTGTCAAAAAGAAAAACTACTTTGGTTTAAGTTTGATGCTGGGTGCCTTGATTTATGTTGCCATAGTTGCAACCGCTTCAGTCAGACACGATTATTATCAAATATTAATTATTCCACCAATTTGTCTTTTAGCTGCTGAAGGAAGCCTTGCGCTTTGGCAGAATAATATTTTTAATAAATGGCTGGCAAGACCAATACTTATATTTTCTATAGTTTTGGGTCTTGGAATGGGTTGGTATCAGGTTAAGGAGTATTACAAAATCGACCATCCGGAAATTATTGCTGCAGGGCAGGCTGTTAATACACTTACTCCGAAAGACGCATTAGTAATTGCCCCATATAATGGGGATACTGCTTTTTTATATCAAACTAAAAGATGGGGTTGGCCTGTAGTTGATGATTCAATTGAAAATATTATTAAGTTGGGCGCAACTGTCTACGTATCGGTTAATTTAGGAAGTGGAGATACAAAATATGTTGAGGCAAAGTTTAAAACTATAGAAAAAACTTCCCAATATATAATTATTGATCTAACTAAAATAATTAAAAAATGAAAATATTAATGCTAACGCCTTATTTGCCGTATCCTTTGATGTCCGGCGGACAGACAAGATCGTTTAACTTAATTAAAAATCTTTCTAAAAAGCACGAAATAACACTTTTTTCCTTGATTAAGGATGACAAAGAAAAAGAAAACATTCCCGAACTTTTAAAATATTGTAAGAAAGTATCTGTTTTTAGCCGTTCCAAATCTCCCTGGACTCTTAGAAACCTTCTTCTTACCGGTTTTGGTTTGTACCCATTTTTAGTTATTAGAAATCTTTCCTCAGAGGAAAAAGAGGCTATAAAACAAGAATTAACTAACAAAAAATATGATTTAATTCATGCCGAAACTTTCTATGTTATGCCCCATATTCCAAAAACATCTGTTCCGGTTCTTTTGGTTGAACAGACAATCGAATATTTGGTTTACAACCACTTTGTTGAAAGACAGGCCCCAAAAATATTAAGACCCCTTCTTAGGCTTGATGTACTTAAACTTAAATACTGGGAAACTCATTTTTGGAAACAGGCTAAAAGGGTGGTGGCTATGTCAGATTCAGATAAGAAGGAAATGAGAAAGCTTTCCGCGGGCCTTTCGATAGATATTGTTCCAAATGGAATTGATATAAATTATTTTTCAAAGAAGGAAAGAAAAGAAGGATCGATTAAAAAGGTACTATATGTTGGGAACTTTACCTGGCTTCAGAATACGGAAGCAGTTAAAATTTTGGTTAATGATGTTTGGCCAAAGATTAAAAAATCTGTTTCGGGTGTAAAACTATGGATTGTAGGAACTCACATGAATACTGAAATAAAAAATCTGGCATCAGGAGATATTGAAGTTACTGAAGGACTTGAGGATATTAGAGACGCTTATAAAAACGCATCTGTCTTAGTTGCCCCAATTAAGGGTCCCGGAGGTACAAGACTTAAGATACTTGAAGCAATGGCTTCGGCTCTTCCTGTTGTTACCACATCTGTTGGGGCCGAAGGCCTAGGAGTTAGTGATAATTATGAGGCTTTGATAAGGGACAGTTTGGAT
>JAPLZT010000092.1 GCA_026394855.1 Candidatus Woesebacteria bacterium | reverse complement strand
ATAGCAAACTTGATAATTTTTTGATCGCTGAGAAAGAAAAAGCCCTTTTGGATTACATCTATTTTGGCATAAAAGGATTGAGAAACCTAAGTTTTGATGAAATGGACTTTTCTGAAATTAATAAGGATAAACTTGCAAACTACACAAAAAAAATTGACAATCAACAAGTAGCTAAGGTTGTAAAAAGCATATTATGATTACCAAATTACAAATTGAAGCATTATCAAAGGAACATCAAATTGACGGGGTCACGATTATGCGTGAATTTCTCCAACTTACGTTTTTAAACTATCTTTATCAGCACGGCAAAGGGAAGGAAATCTATTTTAAGGGCGGAACCGCAATTAGACTTTTATTCAATTCTCCCCGTTTTTCCGAAGACTTAGATTTTTCCACTCACTACGACAAAAAACAAATCGGAGAAATAATGCGGGATTTAGAAGGAACAATGCAAAAAGAACTACCCGGGGTAAAAATCTTGTTTTTATATTCAGGAAAAACGGGCATCCGCTATCATGTCGCATATCAGCCCGTAGATTTTAAATATCCAATTAATATACGTTTGGATTTTACAATTGTCAAAAAAATTGAACAGGCTGTTATCTCTCCTCTTGTAACCAAATTCCCTATTGCGGTATTTCCCTTAGTTTCTCATCTTTCTGATAAAGAGATCTTGGCAGAAAAAATTTGCGCTCTCGCTACAAGAAATAAAGGCAGGGATCTTTATGATGTCTGGTATCTCTTAGGAAAAAAGGTCTTACTGAATCAAAAACTTGTCAAAATCAAGTTTTTGGAAAACCATATCAAATTTAACAACAATGATCTTCTTAAAAAGATAGAGCTGTATCCGCAGAATCGTCTAAATCAGGATCTGGCTCAATTTTTACCCAAATATCATAGACCAATCGTGGAAATATTAAAAAACCTATTAATTGAAAAACTTTCTGAGATTAAATAGAAATTATAAGGCTAAAAGTAAAGAGCCTATCACCGCGAAGGCTCCAACTATTACTCCTATAACAGTCGGTAAACTGGTTCCGCTGACAGGAATCGGAGGACGGGTCGGAGTCGGCGTACCGTTTGGCAATCCCGTAGGAGTAGCTGTGGGTGTTGCAGTCAGAGTAGAAGTCGGAGTGGGAGTCGGTGTAGCCGTTGCCGCACCTGCTGCTACAACAACGGATCCGGGAGTTGTATTGGTAAGAGCATTTTGATTCTCTCCCCAACCTCCTATTATGGTACCCGAATCAAAAGAAAAGTTGTAAGTACCGGCTGCCGCACCGGATTTAACCATCGCCGAGATATTTAGAACAGTTAGCCCCGAACCATTAAGCACCTTTGCCTGGTCTACTGTATAGGCGCTGTAATAAATTTTACCGGCGGAACTATCAATACTATTTCTGATCTGCACAAAATCGGAAAGACTACTATCCTTAGCCACACTGTCCACCTGAAATATTTGAGGATCAAAATTTATTATAAAATCAAAGGTTGCCACCCGATTTCCACCGGTATTCATCTCTAGCGCAAGGGAAAAAGGGTTGTCAGGAGATTTGTTTTGAGACCCGGGAACGATCGAAAGTGTAGTTGCCGGAGCAGCTTTATTTTTTAGATTCTGATTCCTGAAAACAAGCATCACTCCGGCGACCAAACCGACAACCAGCACCAAAGAACCAAGAACTACCCAGATTACTTTAGATTTCGACATATAGTTTTCGGACGCGATCCGCCTATTTTACTTAAATATACCTTGCTTGAAGGCAGAACGCAAAATTTATAACCGCTTAACTTATCCGGCAATAATTGAAATTTAAATAAAGGTTTTGATGAATCAGAATCAACTTTATTTTCAGGATTTAACATTATAGAATAGGACAATTTGTTATTATCCGACCTGATTACAACCGGATTACCGAAAAACCCTCCCGGGTCGACAGAGGCAACTTTAA
>JAPLZT010000006.1 GCA_026394855.1 Candidatus Woesebacteria bacterium | reverse complement strand
TGGGAAAACAAAGAAATGTTCAAAATTGATGAGGCCTATCTTCTTCATGGGGATTTTGGTCCGAAACATCTTTTGATTGTAGATAATCATGTTACGGGAATTTTAGATTTTGAGGGAGCAAAAGGGGGAGACCCAATAAGGGATTTGGCATGGCTTAACTTTTTCTACGGTGACAGTTTTTCGATTGACTGGTTAAAAGTAGGTTATAAAAACAAGGACATATTTGATGAAAACTTTGACTTAAAGATGAAGCTTTATAGGTTGCATCTGGGACTTGATCTTCTTGAGTATTATGAATCTGAAAAAAATAAATCCGGAATGATTCACACAAGAGAGCGTTTCATAAAAGAATTAGAAAATTTTTAAAGCCTTTTATATATAATAGGCATATGCTTTTTAGGGAACTTTCTTTATATCTTGAAAGACTTGAAAAAACCGCTTCCCGTATCGAAATAACCAAGATTCTTTCGGAACTTTTTAAAAAGACTCCTTCTAACGAAATAAACAAAGTTTGTTATTTGGTTCTTGGCGGTCTGGCTCCAAGTTATGAAGGAGTGATTCTAAATATTGCCGAAAAAATGATGTTCAGGGTTCTTGCTAAGGCTTATAACAAAGATATCTCGGAGGTAATTAAGACTTATAAAGAAAAGGGTGATTTGGGACATGTTGCCTTTAGTCTTGCTAAAGCCAATGCAGGTAAGCTCAACGTTTCCGAAGTCCACTCGGAGCTTATGAAGGTAGCCAAAGAGGGTGGAGAAGGAAGTCAGGAAAGAAGGGTTGAGATATTAGCAGGTCTTCTTAAAAACCTAGACCCTTTGTCATCTAAGTTTGCCTCTAGAATCCCTGTAGGGCGTCTGAGACTTGGCTTTTCGGATAAGACGGTACTTGATGCTCTTTCTTGGATGGAGGCAGGGGATAAAAGCCTAAAACCGCAATTAGAGAAAGCTTATCAGGTTCTTCCCGATGTAGGACTTTTGGCCAGAGAAGTAAAAGAAAAAGGTGTGGAAAAGGCTTGTAAGGGGATTGTCCCGGTTGTTGGAATTCCGGTTCTTCCCATGCTTTCCCAAAGAATTAAAAGCCCAACAGAAATGATTGAGAAGATGGGGGAGGTTGATGTGGAACCAAAGCTGGACGGGCTTAGAATTCTAATCCATTTTGTTAGAGGAAAACTTCTTAAGGCCTTTACCAGGAATTTAAACGAAACCTCGCGAATGTTTCCCGAGCTTGAAAAAATAGGCAAGTTTGTTGACTGTGATTCAGCCATCTTTGACTGCGAAGCCGTAGGACTTGATGAAAAAACCAAAATGATGGCTAATTTCCAGACAACCATGACCAGAAGAAGAAAGCATGAAATTTCCGAAACTTCTAAAAAGATAAGTATTGATTTTTTCATTTTTGACATCATTTCAAAAAATGGAAAGAGTTTAATGGATAAAAATTACTTAGAAAGAAGAAAGATTTTGGAAGAAACCGTAAAAATTGGAGGTCCGTTTAAACTGGTTCCCTACGAAGTAACTAAAGATCCTAAAAGAATTAATGAACTGTATAAAAAAAGAATAAGCGAAGGGTATGAAGGGATAATGGTTAAAAGAGTAAATTCAGGCTATATCCCGGGAAGGACGGGCTGGCGCTGGGTAAAGATGAAGCAGGGAGAAGAGGCTCAGGGAAAACTGGCAGATACCATGGATGTTGTAGTCATGGGCTATACCCAAGGAAGGGGAAAGAGAGTTTCATTCGGAGTAGGGCAGTTTTTGGTGGGAGTAAAAGACGGAGAGAAGATAAAAACAACCTCAAAAGTAGGAACGGGACTGACAGATGAAGAATTTAGAGAAATAGAGAGAAGACTAAAGAAATTAAGAACTAAAGATAAACCAAAAGAGTATGAAGTCCACAAAAACTACACTCCGGATTATTGGGTTGTACCTTCCTTAGTTGTTGAAATTGCAGCAGATGAAATAACTAAAAGCCCAACTCATACGGCAGGCATTGCCTTAAGATTTCCGAGACTGGTAAGGTTCAGAGATGACAGAAGTCCAAATGACGCAACAACCCTCAAAGAACTTAAAAGACTTTTTGATTTACAATCTTGACAACTTGTATGAATATTGTATCATTGTTGTATGACTACAATTAATATATCTCTTCCGGAACAGCTTAAAAAAGAGGCAGATACTCTTGTTGGGGCAGGCTATTATGTTTCCTTCAGTGATCTTGTTAGGGAAAGCTTAAGGCGGATTGTTGAAGTAAGTCGTTATGACCAGTGGTATAAAGAAGCTAAACAGGATGAAAAGGAAGGTAGGGCAGTGGTTTTGAAATCAAAGAAAGATATCGCAAACTACTTCAAGAAGATCTAAACTGAATTAATATGTTTCGGTTGGTCTTTTCCGACTATTTTAATAAACAGGTTTTGAAGCTGTCTAAGAATAAGCCGTTAAAGTCTCAAATTCAAAAAGCTGTAGGTTTCTTGTATTCGGATATGAACCATCCTTCTTTACATCTTCACAAACTAGCCGGAGATAATTATTGGTCCGTATCGGTGAATAAGAGTATTAGAATAATATTGAAGTGGAATAATGACAAACTTCATCTGTTGAGGATTGGTAAACACGAAGATGTTTATTGATTTACAAAAGTCTTGACTTTTACACACTCTGGATTACACTCAACCTAACTTATATGTCGAAGCAAGAATTACTGATAGAGGTGGATGTTGTAAGACCTGGGGGACATGATGGAACAACAGTTTATGTAGGTAAAAACGCAGAAGTTATTGGAC
>JAPLZT010000078.1 GCA_026394855.1 Candidatus Woesebacteria bacterium | reverse complement strand
ACCTTTATACTTTAAAAAATCTTGATTTTGCTAAGGTTATTAGCCAGGGAACTATAAATGCCGGTTACGAATGGCTTAATTATATAAGTAGGGGTAGTTCATTTCTAAACCTTTTTAGATTGCAGGGGATTCCTGATTGGTATCTGACCAGTTACTTGCCAAATACCGATCATGCTTATGCCGGTTTTTATTTAACGAAAAATATACCTATTTTTATTAGTTTTCTTTTCCCAATTGTTGCTTTTTTGGGACTTCTCATTCCACCTAAAGAAAAGGTGGAGAAATATATTGTTTCCTTCTTTATATTTTTACTTTTGGTTTCAATGTTTTTTGTGTCCGGTACCAATTCTCCTCTGGGATTTATTTATGAGTTTCTCTATACGAAAATACCGGGTTTTAATATATTCCGTTCCCCTTATTATAAGTTTGCTCCTGCATATTTGATCCCATTTTGTTTTTTACTTTCGTATTCTTTGTCAAAAATAATAAAATCTGTTTCTCTAAAAATAAAAGTTAGAGGTGCTATTTGCGAATTTGTACTCTTCTTGTTTGTGATTCTTGGCTGGTTTGCTTATCACAAGATTATATTTAACAGTAAGGATCTTTTTTTCTGGCAGCCCGGTATATCTACTTTGGTTCGGGTTCCTGACCATGTTAATGAATTCGGCAACTGGCTAAATAATACTGACATCAAAGGAAGGATACTTATGGTTCCGCCCTTTGATAAGACGTGGAGAGATGATGCATATAATTGGGGATATTGGAGTTTGTCTGCTTTGCCGTCACTTCTTTCAAAAAATGCTAGTTTTGTTGCTAATGATATAGGTATTAATTCGGGAGAAGAAGGTTGGATAAATGAACTTTACACCCTCTTGTCAAATAAGGATTCAGAAAATTTTGTGAAGGTTTCCAGCCAATTGGGAATAAGATATGTTTTTTTGAAAAGGGATTATTCTAATGACAATGATTCGGTGCAGAATGCATATTCTGATATTATCAATCGGTTTGTAAAAAACGGCAACTTTACTTTGATTAAAAGTATTGGTCCATGGTCCGTGTTTTCTATAACCAATGTTGGTAATGATGACACATTTAAGCTTACAGATAATGTTTTTTCCATTCCCGGTACTCAATCGTATCTTGAGAATCAACTACTTTCTAAAGATTATAGCGGGGGTTTGTGGGTTGATGCTACTGATATAGGTGGGGATCTTGAAAAAACCTTAAAGAAAAAGTTTTATCCTCTAAATTGCGAATCCTGCCGAGTTGAAAATTTAGGAAAATATGCAGATATTCCGGTAGTTAGAATACTGCCCAATTCGCCTCTTTATCAGATTAAGCAGCGGATAAATAATAAGAGTATTTTGGAGGCCAAAGATGACAATTCCAAAGCGGGAGTTTATTTGGGTTTAGTGATGATTAAATTAAGTGAGGTAAGGTCAATGTATCAATTAAAGACAGAGAAAGAGTTTATCGACCGCGGGCTAAAAGACATGAGTCTTTATCTTCAGGCTATTGAGGATATTTTCTCCAGATCTCCTTCGACAACACAAAATTTTTATCTTGCCTCGTTGGTTTATGAAACCCTAAATCCTGTGCAAAGATACTTAAGGGATTATGTCAGCAGCTCTGACTATAATTCTGAAAAACAGTTTATTAGGGATGATATATTGAAAATTTTATGGCAAAGCATGTCTATTAAAAAACTTTTTGATCCTATTGTGGCGCAGGAAGAGCGGTGGAGTTCTGAAAAATTTTATAATTTAAATTTACCACGCGGTTCAACTTATAATTTTTTGATTGATTCGGAAACTTTACCTTTCGGCCTTGATGGTAATTACATTAAGCCAAGTAAAATATTACTTGATGGAGAAGGAGACGATAAAGTCAAATTAGAAAATATTGTAGATGAAAGATTTCTTGCTACAAATTCTGTGGCTGTAGCAAAGGATGGGGGAATACACCTTTATTTCTCAAACCTTCCCAATTTGTTTGAGCTTAAAGGCTGGAAAACTTTAGATTTCCCTGAAGGTTCAAAGGGGTGTCTGGAAGGAACAATTAATTACTTTACCAAAAGCCGCATGTACAGGTTCAAGATATCCTCCGCGAAATATTCAGATAGTTTGAGGCTTTATGTCAAAGAAAAAAGCGGTGA
>JAPLZT010000034.1 GCA_026394855.1 Candidatus Woesebacteria bacterium | reverse complement strand
CAAGGGTTTTTTCAATAATAGCCGCATTACCCTTGATATCCCCACGATCCGCCTTGCCAGTTTCTGTTACCGAAAGAAGATCTAAGGGCGGATATTTCCAAACTTTATCCTGACCCGGAACATTGGTTACAAGTTTGGGAGCTAAAATTCCGGGTTCGGTCTTCACTTCCTGATGCTTGAGCAATACTTCTCCGGAAACTCTCATAGGTTTTTTCCAAAGCTTTCCCTGCGTAGACTTATCTGAAAAAATAAATTTCTTTAACCTGTTTGTAATAAGTGTTGCCTCACCAATTACCTGCTCAAAAGACGTATTGAAAAGAATGATGAGTCCTATCAGGGAAGTTCCTAAAAAGATAATAAATGCGCCCATATTGGTAATAAGTCCCGAAATTCCGTCCCAGGCATTCCCACCCAAAATCCCGGCTCTGGTTAGACTTGCTATGGAAACAAAAAATAAAAGGATTCCAACTAAAACGTTGGGTTGGCTTAATGGACCTTTTAATTTTGAAACAAAGAAGGAAAAAGAGAGAAAAATAAAAGGAAGAAAAACTACGGTCCAGGAAAAATAAGTGATTAATACATCGTTTATTTTAATGAGAATCAGTCCCTTGCGTAAGAAAGAAAGAACAATAAGTCCCGCAAGAACAAGAAAAAAGATTTGAGCAATGGAAAAAACTGTTTGCTTTTTTAATCTTAATCTAAATGCCCTTTTATTAAATCTTCTCTTCTTATTAAACATGGCCTTAATACATTATATCTCAAGAATAATAGGCAAAATCATCGGACTTCTGCCGGTTACCTTGAAGAAGTGTTTTTCTAAAAACTTAATGGATTCTTCCTTTAAAGATTTAGCATTTAAGTTTCCTTTACTATTTAAGACTTTTGTTAAGTCCAGTACAGCATTTTCCAATATTCTTCTGTCTGTTCCTTCAAATACGAACCCCTTGCTTATAATTTCAGGGTTTCCTACGTATTTCCCATTTTTTCCAATCTTAATGGCAATCACAACAATCCCCTCATTTCCTAAAATTGCACGGTCACCTAAAACCACCTTTCCGATATCTCCAATTCCAAGTCCATGAACCAAAATATCTTTAGTTGGGACAGTTTCCCCTCTTGAAACATCTCCTTTATCAAAAATTACACTTTCTCCTGCTTTAAGTTTAAATACTTTTGAGGAATCAACTCCAATGTCCTCAACCAATTTACCATAAGAGTACATAAATCTGATATTTCCCCCTATTGGAATGAAATATTTAGGCCTTACGATTTCGAAAAGTTTTTTGATATCTTCCTGTCCGCCATGGCCGGAAACATATAATCCTTCATCAAGATCGTAGTAATGAACATCGACGCCCTTATCAATTAAGTTATCTATTACAAAGTCTTCACTTTCCTTAGTGTAAGGAGGGGCAGGATCTGCCGAGAAAATAAAAACGTCTACCTCATTTACAGTTACTTTGTCATGCTCACCTTGAGAAATTCTATAAATGGAACTTCCCACCTGACCGTAGCAGCCGGCAACTATATACATGATTTGATTGGGTCGGAAGTTACCCACTTCTTTAAATGAAATTATCTGATCAGGGGAATATTTTAAATAATCCAGGTTGTGTGCCATCTCGGCCTTTTTTTTAATCGATCTTCCTACAAAAATAACCTTTCTGCCGACCTTGTTTGCAACATTAATAATCTGCTGAAATCTGCCAATGTTTGAAGAAATTGCGGTCGCGAAAACCGCTTTTCTGGCATTTTTAACAATGTTCAGCATATTTTCTTCAATGGGAAGTTCGCTTTCGATAAATCCGGGTTTATTTGCTCCCAAACAATCTGAGGCCAAAAACAAAACATTATTCTTTGCGAGTTCCCTAGATCTTTCTATAGCAAACGATTTTCCATCAACAGGGTTTTGATCCATTTTATGTTCCGGAACATGGAAAACTCTTCCTTCGGATGTGTCAATTGCAAACCCAACAGTATCCGGAATCGAATGAGTCACACGAAATGGCTGAATTTTAAAGGAACCAATCTGAAATTGATCATTGTCTGGGTTAAAAGTATTTATCTTAAAATCCCTGACCCCATAATCTTTAAATTTATCCTTAATAAATTCTGTAACCAAAGGGGGAGCCCAAATGGGTACTCTTACATCTCTTAAAATAAATGGCAGGGCTCCAATATGATCTTCATGCCCTTGGGAAACAACGATTCCCTTTAATTTGCTTTTGTTTTTAACAACATATGAATAATCGGGAAGAACTAAATCAACTCCCGGCATTTCCAAATCGGGAAAACCTATGCCGCAATCCACGATCATCATTTCACCTTCCTGTTCGTAGATGTATAAGTTTTCGGTTACTCCTGTGGTTCCTGATAATGCAATGAATCTAAGCATATGTTTTTAAAATAATTCTGATTGTTCTATCTTGATTTTAGATTCTTCGTTTACTTCCTTCTTTAAATAATCAGGAAGTTTTAAAAAATCATTCTTAATTTGTTCCATAACCGCTCCGTTTCTTAGGGCTGCAGCCGGATGATACATGGGCACAACCAAAATATTTTTGCCATTCCAGTTTACTTCAAACTTCTTTCCATGAACACCACTAATTCTGGCATTGGGTAAAAACTTAGCCATGGAAAAACGACCTAAGGTAACAATCACTTTTGGGTTAATAATTTCGATTATTTCGTCCAAGTATTTTCCGTACGCAGAAATTTCTTCTGGAAGTGGATCCCTGTTTTCTGGAGGACGATGATGAACAACATTAGTAATATAAACCTCTTCTCTCGGAATGTTAATTGAAGCAAGGAGGCGATTAAGAAGCATTCCTGCATTTCCCACAAAGGGCTCTTTGAGCCTATTTTCATGAAATCCCGGCCCTTCGCCCACAAATAATATTTCCGCGTCGGGATTTCCCACCCCAAAAACCAAATTCGTTTCAAAAGTCTTAAGGGGAAGGTTACCATCCTTCTCCATTCCACTTTTTAATTTATCAAGTTCTTCTTTTTTATCCATACTTACAAATCAAAAAATTCTACTCCATTTGTACCTGTGTCGTAAACAGCAAACGACGGTTCAATTGAATGAAGTGCCCCGGGAGAAATAACTTTAACCCCATCAATAATTCTTTCGGATTTAAAATGTCTATGACCACAAAAAATTATATCTAACTTTTTATTTCCCAAATCAAT
>JAPLZT010000081.1 GCA_026394855.1 Candidatus Woesebacteria bacterium | reverse complement strand
GTATTTTATAATTGAAAACTGCTTTTTACAGCCCGCCGCCGGGCAGGTTTCGCTCCTGATTAAAACCATGAAAAATTAATCATTTGCTACTAATTGTCATTTACTTCGTGTCATTTATTTCATGTTATTAGCTTCGCGTCATTTACTTCGTGTCATTAGCTTCGCATCATTTACTTCGCGTCATTAGCTTTGCGTCATTAATTGTCACTAAAGTAATTTTTTTAAATTTGCGCTACTAAGGAATAAAAAAAGTATGCACTTCGCTCCAGGGTCCGGCTAATTCGGGATGGCGAACATCATACTGCCTTGCATAAACATACACTTTGTGACCTCGGTATTTATGATCGAATTGTATGATGTTCTCCGATTTTGTATGTATTTCCCGGTAAGGTACCTGCCCGACATGCTCAGGTGCAGTCTTTTGGACTTTAGTTGATAACTCGCTGCCATCCACATAGTTAGCATCAACAATAACCAGAGCCACCTGAATGGAATCAGCTTCTCCTGAAATACCTTCGGTGTCGCTTTCAATAGGGGTACATATTAACTTTTCTTCACCAGGGCCAACAGGCACTGAAGTTACGCTCGTAAGCGTTGTAATTACCTTGGTTTTCCGGGTGCGGTGCTCTACCGGCTCGGCAATGTTCAGTTGAATCCGGTCAGCAGAAGTGATATTGGGACTTCCGCTCATACGCACGAGGATGGGCTGAAAAAACACTTTATATTCTTTCTTGATTTTTTGGACATCAGCAGCAGTGTCTTTGGTTTTTGTTGCAGGGTTGGTGTGCAACTCGTAAGCCCCCCGGTTAGCGGGATCGCCCGTAAACCACCTCCCAAGAAATATTAAGATGGCAACCAATTCGGCTGTTGTCATGCCCAAACGCTCTCCGTTTGATTTTGTTTGCCCCGGCGGAATTGTGTTTAACCAATTGGGAATTCTTCTAATTTGCTCATCAAATCCGGGCAGGTCGGCTGAAATTCTTCTCTTTTTTTTGCTCATAGTTTTATTTTTTTAGTTTTTTTAAATTATTAGGTTTATTTTATTTATTTTATTTATTTTATTAAAGTATTCTGTGCACACAGTTTCTGCATAAAAGATTGAAGTTTGTACATAGAAGTTTGAAAGTTGTACATAGATGTTTTAAAATTAATTTCAGTGTTTGAAAGTTCTACATCTATGTTGAAAGTTTCTACATAGTAGTTTGGGTTTAAAACATAGTAGTTTGAATTTAAAACATAGTAGTTTTTTAAAAAATTTGAAAGAAATACTTTGTATCTTCTATATAGATTTTTGCTGCAAAGAAGTTGAAAGGTATAACATAGATGGTTGATGGTTATTCTTAGAAGCAGAAGATTAAAACTTAGAAGTTGCGCCTGTAAACATAGAAGATTTTTGGTTGTGCATAGATGTTTGGAAATAAAACATAGATGTTTATTCTCCAAACATAGATGCAGGAAAGTTAAACACTCTTGTTTGGAAATGAAGAAACGATTAGCGGATGGCGCTCTTGATAGGTCTTTCTTATTAGCTTTGAGTGATTTAGACGAATAAATATTTTTTATAAAGTTGAAATAGCCCATGTTTGCGGTATTTACAATTGCATTTATGCTGTTTGATTTGGTAAAAAAAGGCAATTATAAGTTTATTACTGAAAAACGAAAATGATGTATTGGAATAGCAATCAGTATCTTTATTTTTTAATTTCAAATGAGACAACTCAGGAATAATATTTTTGGGGCTGGGATATTCCGATAATAGAAGGCATGAATAAAATGGAGAATAAGAAAACCCGCTATCACATCCCTGCAAAAAAAATGGTAAGGGTTTGTAATCATTTTGTGAAATATTCAGGTAAAATTTTTCAGGAGATACCAGGGAGGTGAGAGAGCGCGCACTCCTTACAGCCATGAGGATTTCAGAAGAACAGTCTTTTTTAACAATATGGGAACCACCTGTATTTGCAGGGCTTGCAATATTAGTGGAATATGTTCTCGGAATTGACATAAGAAATATAGGGCGGCTAAAGTAAATAAAATTTATTACATACAAATAAATTATTTTTAAATAAAAATAAAAATGAGTAAATAATAGTAGGTTAATTAGTGCCTATATTTAAAGTCAGTTTTTATTTAAAATTTGAGTTCCCTCACTTCGTTTCGGGATGACAATAGAACATGCAAGAGAATGGGGGAATGAGAGCGTTTGGTTTGAGCGAAACGCTCTCCTTTTCCCGCCTGATACCTCTAATTCCGTTGTCATTCCGAACGAAGTGAGGAATCACTGTAAAGACACTAAAAAAGATTACGCAAATATTTTTTCTTTTATTCATTCATTGGTTCATGTTCTGTAAAAAAAGCAAAAAAAACTTTTGGAGTAAACTCCCTTATTAAAACCTTTATTGTTCAAAACAAATTAAATGATAAAGCGCATCGGCGCAACTTGCAGTGTTCGCGTTATTCCACATAATCCAAATATCTCCTCCTCCCGAAGTACTTGTCCAGTTGGAGCAGGTTGTACTGCAATTGGGATATGAAGGATTCACTGGTTTATAAGTTCCATCACCTTTTGTAGCGCTCCAGGCCATACTGAAATATCCACCTCCCCAATTACCGCAGCCACTATAACTGCCGCTACCGTTATATGGCACTGTGTTCCCAAACTCATCGGTGG
>JAPLZT010000153.1 GCA_026394855.1 Candidatus Woesebacteria bacterium | reverse complement strand
GAGGGCTTGGTTCTTATTTCTGAAAATCTTCTGGCCCAAAATAAGTTAGCCTACATCATTTTTGCCAGGAACAAAAAGCGGGCTGAAGAGCCTACATTCCAGATTGAATCGCAACCCCTCTGTTATTTAGCTTAGACAAGAATACCTCAAAAGGAGTGAAATATCCAAGGCATTTTCTTGGTCTGTTATTAATCTCCCAAACACACTCATCAATGTCTTTTTGGGTTACTTTTCTAAAGTCAGTTTTCTTTGGAAAATATCTCCTTAAGAGCCCATTGTGATATTCATTTGATCCTCTTTGCCAAGAGGAATATGGATCTGCAAAGTATGTTTTTATACCAACATGGTTTAACCTGTAATGCAAATGATTTTCAGGACCATTATCAAGTGTTACTGATTTAACTGTGTTTGTTGGCAATACTGAGAACATTTTGATTTGTGCATCTAGTGCCTCTTGAGAATTAATCAGATCCACTTTAATTGCAAAGTACATTCTAGTTAATCTTTCAACTTCAGTATGAACACCACTTTTATGGTTTAATCCAACTACAGAATCTCCTTCAAAATGACCAAACTCAATATTTTGATTTATTATTTCAGGTCTATCATGAATGGAGATTCTGTTAATTATTGAGGTTGAAATTACTTTTCTACCTCCTTTAGCCCTCCTCTTTTTATGACCCCTTGGAAAGTATTCCCAAAACTTTCTATGTTTAAAGTTGTCTGAATACACAAATGAGTAAATTGTTTCAGGAGTTATCCTCATTCCCAAACGATTTGGGAATACCAATTTCATTCTGCCTGATATTTGTTCAGGACTCCAACCTCTAATTAGTCTTCTTATCACCCAGGCAAAAACTTCTTTATTCTTTAAAGGACTTCTTTTCCCAGCCAAGGACTTTCTCTCAACAGAAATATTTTGGGCATGTATGGCCACATAATATTGGCTCTTAAAAGAGTTTCTTTTTATCTCACGTCCAACACTTGAAGGAGATCTTCCAAGCTTCTTTGCAATTTCTTTATTTGACAGTCCTGCCGACTTCCAAACTGCAATTTCATCCCTTTCAAAAGCATTTATCTTTTTATGTTTAATTGTATTTCACCCCCTTGAAGCTACCTTTCAAAAGCATTTATCTTTTTATGTTTAATTGTATTTCACCCCCTTGAAGCTAAATATTTTACCTTAGGGGGTTGCGATTCGAATTAGAACTTACGACAAAATTTTGAAGCCTGTAATAATATTCTGGATAGTTTGGGCATTTTAAAACATTACATTGCATGATCAAAATCGGCTCCATTAGGAACAGGTAGTAAGCCTGCCCAACTCACCACCTGTCCCTACTAGAGCCGAATGACCCTTGACAATTAGACCCCATTAACGCTAGTCTAATTGTGATTTGTCTTGTCTAGATAAGTTTTCCTGTCCTCAAGATAAATCGATATTAAAAGAGCATTGCTATTCGAGGCGAGTTCATCTTTACCGGTGCAAACCCTACGATAGTGATGCTCTTTTTTTTGCGTTAACGAAATTGTAACACCCTATTTTACTCATTGTCAAACCCCATAATAATATTTCACTATTTTAAGTGTCCCCCATAGTAAATATGGCCTCAAAGATGCCTTAAAATATTTTGTGGATAACTTGTGGAGAAACTCTGATATAATAAATTATGGCTAAGTTACACTCCAGTTATGTCTGTCA
>JAPLZT010000095.1 GCA_026394855.1 Candidatus Woesebacteria bacterium | reverse complement strand
CTTCCGAAATTGGGAACGTCTATAAAAATAATTCCCTCATCTTTTAAAAAAGTCTTTATTTTTTTAATTACCCATTCTGGATTATCCATATGCTCCAGAGTGTGATTAAGAACTACTAAATCAAAATAGTCTTTGGGAAGTTTTGAATCTTCAAACGTAACATTTAGTACCCTTAGGCCCTTTTTTTTGGCTTCCTGACAACTCCCTGACGGTTCAATCCCCAAAGCATCCCAACCCCGTTTAGCAAAAAGTTTAAGCATAACTCCTGTTGCAGAACCAACCTCGAGCATCTTTCCACCACTTACAAACTCAGAAATTAAATTAACCCTTTTTAAAAACATGTTTTCAAAAAGACTTTCATATTTTTTATAATCTTCATCCCGATGATAATTTTCTTGTTTCATATAATTCTTCTTTTAATCTTCTTAAGAGGTGTTTCCAATAAAGCTCTTAACCGATAACCGCCACTCATGGTTTTCCATGGCGACGGCACAATACTTGGCCTCTCCTCAAAAAATACTTCCGGATAATAAAAATCTTTAGAAAAACTCTTCCCTATCTCATGCTTAACTTTTCTAACATCTTTTGAGGATCTTTTTAAAAAACTTGCATGCAGGTACGGAGTTTCCAAAAACAAAATTCTTTCTTTATTAAGATCCTGTACCTTTACTCCCTCTTTAGTTACATAAGCTTCGTTTGGATATATGCCTTCAACATGCAACCCATCGATTTTTCTTACGGCCCGAATATTATAGTGTCCCACTTTTCCACATATCTTATATTTCCCGGCAGCCTTTTCCTGATAATGAAAAATGTCTCCAATTAACATATGGTTCGGAACGACAATTAAATCTTTCTTGTTTTGTAAATTGTAAATTGTAAATTGTAAATTCTTAATTGTCTGCTCATACCAAATTTCATCCCCATCCAAAATAAATATCCAGTCGCCGTTTGTTTCATCAAGCATTCTTTGCCTTATCGTTCCGACGTCTTCAGAAGCTTTCTTAAATATTATTTTTGGATTATTAATTGTCTTAATTATCTCTATTGTTTTATCCGTACTACCCTGATCCCAAATCATTATTTTATCAACGTAGCTAATTACAGAATTAACTACGTACCAGATAAAATTCTCTTCATTCTTAACTATCATGTGTGCAGATATTTTCATTTTTTTCTAAATTTATTAATCACCCATATCGCAGGAACTACAAAATTGAAAATATTTCCAATAAATATCGCCCAAGCAGCACCAACGTAACCAAATGAACCAATTAAGAACCATCCGCCCACGAAAACAATTAAAAGGTTAACAATTCCTGTTATCACAAAGAATTTAGGATACGAAAAATAATAAATGATTGAAGTATGGACAGGAATTGAGATTAGAAATATTGTCTGCGCTAAAAGAAGTATTATAAATGGATAAATACTTAGAACATATTCTCCTCCGTAAAAGAACGGAATTACTAAGTGGGAAAGCGGAATTCCAATAACTACTCCAAAAACTCCGATACCTATAACAAAAAGCTGAAGCTTCTTAAGATATTTCAAAACGTCTGTCTTTGATGTAAAACTTGCCAGTTTTGGAGCAACGACTGTCCCTATCGCAAAAACTATTTGAGGAACAAAGCTAGTAAGGCTTACCGCAACAGAATAAATTCCAACATCACCAAGCGTTAAAAATCTTGCGGAAAGAAAAGTATCCAATCGGGAAGCAATTGCAGCGATAATTGTAAAGGCAGCAACCCAACCATTAAATTTCAAAAATTCAGAAAGGACAGCTCTTTCTTTTTTAACTTTAAAAAAGTTAGGAAGAAAAAATAATCCCACCAGAAAACCCAGAAAAGGAAAAATGATATAAACGGAAAGTGCACTTTGTACACTAAAAAGACCTAACGCGAAAAGTCCAATAGTTGCAAGAAGTCTTAATAAATTAGAAAAAATATTTAATCCGCTCCAAACCCAAAACCTTTGAAGGGCTTGAACAGCGCTTGAAACATACGAGAAAAGCAAAGCAGACCCGACCCCTATTAAAGAAAGTCTAAGAGGGAAAATCAGTTCACTCTTTTGAAAAAATTTGATAGCTGCAAAAGGAACTAAATACCAGCCTAAAATAATTACCAAAAGAGATGAAACAACTTTAATATAAAATCCGGCTTTTAAAAACTTTAAGGCTTTTTCTCTGTCATGCGTTATACTCCTTCCCACAAATCTGACAATTCCGGTGTCCACTCCAAAATTAGCAATACTGGCAATAAGGGCAATAACCGAAACTGAAATTGAGAAAATTCCAAACTTAGAAGGACCCAGATATCTTGCCGCCAAAATATAGAAAAAAAGGCCCAAAATTCCGTTTACTACGGTTCCAAAAGAAGTAATAACGGTTTGACTAAAAGTTTTAGTTCTTAATATTTGTTTTATTCTTTCTTTCATATCTTTTGACAAGGAAATACGCGGTAATTAATACAACTAAGAATCCTAAACTAACTGCTACCCCATATCTAAAATATTTTTGACCATCAAACTCAATAACAAAACTATTCCAAGAAGAATCTAAATAGTAACCATTAATCATTGAATAAATGGGATAAGAACCGTTAGAATTAACTCCCGCCTTTAGATTCCACAAAGAATGACTGTTTTCTGAAAAAACTAGCCAATTATAACCAAGGGGTATTTTATCGACTTCAAATTTTAATGTCCCCACGTTTTTGACTTCTGCTTTTATCCAATTATCCACTGATAATTCTGAAACAGAAACTGTTTTAAATTGGTTAAGAATTTTGTTAGTTTTTGTTACTGCCTTTTCAAACTCTTCTTGGGGAACAAGAGCCACAACATTTAAAACTTCAAAACCTGAGTTATTTAGTATTTCATAATCAAATAGACCACTCTTTAATTCTTTCGTCTCAATTTTCCAAGAAAGGTTCTGTCTTTTAATATTTGCTACCCTTGTTGCTAGAATATATTTACCGTCACTTGCTACATTAAACCCAAACTTAATTCTTTCCCCATTATTGGTCGAAAAAGAAATACCTTTA
>JAPLZT010000033.1 GCA_026394855.1 Candidatus Woesebacteria bacterium | reverse complement strand
TCGGTAATTTCCACCATTCCGACTCTTTTAACCAAAGGAGTTGTGACTTTTAAACTTATGTTTTTGAGTTTAGAAACTAAAGTTAAATCAATAACCGGCGGATATTTGACTTTTACTCCAAATATCGCAGAAACTTCCCTTGCAATTCCGGTGGTTGAGTAGCAGTCCGCGCGATTACCTCTAAGTTCAAGGTCAATAACGGTTTCCCCGTTTACGGTTTCTATTTTATCAAGCATATGTCCCACCGAAGTTAAGTTGTCAGTAAGAACCTTTCGCTCTTTGGGAAGGGTAACGAGCTCGTTAAGCCAATTAAGCTGTATTTTCATATATATTTAATGTCTCCGTTATATAAGCTTCGAATATCCTTAATGTTGAATCTGTCCATGACAATGCGGTCAAGTCCCATTCCAAAGGCAAAGCCGGAAATTTCTTTGGGATTATGACCGAAGTTTTTAAGTATCTTGGGATGAATCATTCCCGCCCCGAGCATCTCAATCCAACCTCTGCCTTTACAAACAGAACAACCCTTTTGATTACAAAATTTACAATCAAGATCAAGGCCTACACAAGGTTCAACCTCCGGATAATATTTGCACCTATATCTTATTTTCCTTTCTTCTCCGAAGTATGTTTTAACAAACCTATAAAGTGTTCCTTTAAGATCTGCCATTGAAAGCCCTTTTTGCAGGGCAAAGCCTTGAAATTGGTAGAACATGGCGTTATTTGACGCATTTACGTTTTCAAATCTGTAGCATTTACCGGCAACCACCACCCTGAAGGGCGGTTTAATAGTTTCCAAACATCTTGATTCAACCGATGAGGTATGGCTTCGAAGAAGGATTTCGGGTTCTTCGATGTATAAAACATCCTGAAGACTTCTGGCGGGGTGATCTTTAGGAAGATTAAGAAGTTCAAAATTATAATGATCCGTTTCAATTTCAGGCCCTTCCATTTGCGAAAATCCCAAGTTATTAAAAACAGAAAGCATTTCGGAAATAACAATTGAAGTTGGATGTAAATGCCCGATCTTTTGTCTTATGCCTGGAACTGTCGGATCAAACCATTCTCTGGGAGTAATCTTAAATGAATTTTTTCTATTTGCAATTTCCTCAATGATTGTATTTTTGGCTTGATTAATTAATATTCCTATTTGTCCTCTGTCTTCTTCCGAAACATTTTTAATATTCTTAATAAGACTTGTCAGTTTGCCGCTTTTTCCCAAGTAGGCAATCCGTATCCTCTCAAGTTCATTACTATCGACAGAACCCATAATCTGTGCCAGCGCCTGGTTTTTACAGTTTATGATTTCCTCTCTCATGAATTTATTTTACTACTTCTTTGAAGATGGCGTCGAAGGTTTTTGGATCGGTTGCGGCAATATCGCTTAAGATCTTTCTATCTATTTCAATTTTCTCTTTCTTTAGGGCGGCAATAAACTTTGAGTAGGAAGTGCCTCTTTCTTTGGCGGCGGCGGAAAGTCTGGTAATCCAAAGAGCTCTTAGATCTCTTTTCTTATTCTTTCTTCCTATATATGCATACATTCCGGCATGAAGAACCGCTTCTTTGGCGGTCTGAATTCTGGTTCGCCTTGCTTGTTTAAAGCCTTTAGCTCTTTTTAATAGGCCTCTGTGTTTCCTACTTGCTGTTGATTTAACTCTTGCCATGTTTTTTTCCTTTTTTTGCTTTCTTTACGACCGTTCCGGTCGCCTTATGAATTTTCTTTGCATAGAAACCTTTTAGCTGTACGGTCCTTTTAAGGTTCTTAAGCTGTTTTTTGCTCTTATGAGCCTTTAAGTGACGTCTAAACGACTGACGTCTCATAATTTTTCCGTTTTTGGTGATGCGGAATCTTTTAACTAGTGATTTTCTTGTCTTTAGTTTTGGCATATGGCGAAATTACTGTTATTAAATATCTCCCCAGAAATTTAGGCTTCATGTCCATTACAACTGTGTCTCCCAGATCTTTAAAAATTCGTTCCAGTAAGGCATAACCCATCGGTTTACTGCCCATCTGTCTTCCTGTAAAAATAACTACCGTCTTTACCTTATTCTTCTCCCCTAAAAACTCTTTTACTCTTTTAAGTCTTGTTTGGTAATCGGCTTCTGCTATAAAAGGCGAGAATCTAATTTCTTTAAGTTCTCCCCCTTTTTGCTTTTTGGCAATTTCTTTGGCTTTCTTTTCTTCCTGATATCTAAACTTACCAAACTCGACGATTTTGGCAACAGGCGGCTTTGCGGTAGGCGCAACCTCAACTAAAGTTAGACCCTCATCCTTGGCCATTTTTAAGGCTTCGGCTATTTTAACTACCCCAACCTGCTTGCCGTCCGAGCCAACGAGTCGAACCTCCGGTACTCGGATGTTTTCATTCAATCGCCAAAAAAGGTTTACTTTTCTCAACTTCCTAGGTGAATTTTAACCGATATTAAGTCTAGTATCAAGAATGTGTTTCTAATTGATGGTTTTCTCCTTAATTTCCTTTTTGATGTTTTCTATGAACTTATCTAAAGGTTGGGCTCCATAGTCTTTTCCGCTTCTTCCGCGTTCCGCCACTGTTCCTTCTTTCTCTTCTCTATCTCCAACAATGAGCATATAGGCTACTTTTTCAAGCTGAGCATCTCGTATTTTTGCCTGCAGTCTTTCGCCTCTCACATCAACCTCCACTCTTATTCCTTCTTCTTTTAATCTATCTCCAACCTTCTTTGCATAATCCAAGTGTTTTTCGGAAATTGGCAATACTTTTACCTGAATCGGTGTCAGCCAGGTTGGGAAGTTGCCTGCAAAGTGTTCCATAAGAAAAGCAATAAAGCGGACATGGGCTCCTAAGGGGGCACGGTGAATACAAACTGGTGTTTTTTCTTTGCCGTCTTTGTCTATGTACGTAAGTCCGAAAGCTTTAGGTAGGAAAAAGTCTAATTGATTGGTTGATGCAGAAAATACTTTGCCTGTAACGGTTTTGATATTAAAGTCTATTTTAGGACCGTAAAACGCTGCTCCCCCAACCTCTGTTTTATATGGAATTCCTGTTTTTTCAATGTATTTAAGTGCAATTTTTTCTGCTTTTTCCCAGATTTCATCATTGCCCGTATACTTGTCTTTATTTTTGGGGCCTCTCGTGGCAAATGAAAGGTAATAGTCTTTTTTACTTATGCCTAAGGTATTGTAATAATATTCGTGCAGTTCCATTACTTTTTGAAATTCTTCTTCAGCCTGTTCTTCGGTACAGAAAATGTGGGCATCGTTTTGATGAATCGGACCCCTGACTCTCATCATTCCCAAAAGTTCTCCTGATTGCTCGAATCTATAGACCGCTCCGTATTCGGCAATTCGTAAAGGAAGGTCGCGGTAGCTTCTGGGTTCTGATTTATAAACCATGTGATGGCCGGCACAATTCATAGGTTTAAGGTAATAAATTTCATTATCTTCTTTGTCTTTTTCAGACATTCTCATAGGAGGAAACATACTGGGAACATAATAAGGAACATGACCTGATATTTTGAATAATTTTTCGGGAACAATATGAGGAGTATAGACCCTGATGTAGCCCCATTTATTTTCGGTTTCAATTGCCCATTTTTCCAACTCCTGAGCAATAATTGCACCATTAGGTAAAAGCGTAATTAAACCCTGACCAATATCATCGGAGGCCATATAAATTTTTAATTGTTTATTCAATTTTCGATGGTCTCTTTTTTTAGCTTCTTCCTGAAGGTTAATGTAGTTATCTAGTTCTTCCTTGGTTGAAAATGTCGTTCCGTAGATCCTTGTAAGCATTTTATTCTTTTCGTTCCCTCTCCAGTAAGCTCCTGCAACAGAAATAAGTTTGAAGTATTTAATTTCTTTGGGATTTTCAATATGGCCTCCACGACAAAGATCCACAAATTCACCGGATTTGTAAAGGGTTAATGGTTGATGGTTAAGGGTTAACTCTTCAATAAGTTCTAGTTTATATGGATTATCTTTAAATGCTTTTTTGGCTTCTTCGTAAGTGACTTCTATCTTTTCAAAAGAAGACCATGATTTGACAATGTTTTTCATTTCTTTTTCAATCTTAGTAAAGTCAGAATCGGAAATTGTTAAATTGTCAAAATCATAGTAGAAGCCGTTTTCAATAACAGGTCCTATGGTAGGTTTTGCGGAAGGATATAGTTTAAGGACAGCTGCCGCCATTAAATGTGCACACGAGTGTCTTAAATTATCAATTTTATTTATCATCTTCAATTAACTTTCTGTGTTCATCAGCACTTTGTTTAGCTCCGGAAATTTTACTTTGTCTAAGTTTTTCCAGATCTTCCTGCATTTCTTTCCTAACATTTTCTTTTGGAACACCACGTTTTTTAGCCAACTCTCTTATACCTTGCTCAATCATGTTTGGTTTATTTTCTGCCATAGATTTTAGTGGACCCGGGGGGAATTGAGCCCCCTTCTCACCCATGCCATGGGCGCGTACTACCGGTATACTACGGGCCCGCAGTAATTATTTTAACATCTTTTATTCACTCTTGCTAAAGCTAGTGGAAATCTGTTATTTTGTTTTCTAATGGAAAATGAAAAGTTAGTCCTAAAAAGGACTGCAATTCGGTTTATTGCAACATCGCGTGGATTTGGTATTGATGTTGTTGAAGCTCAAGTTTTAGAATTGCAATCTTCAGGAGTTGATAAGGCTGAAATATATAGACGGCTTATGTCAGGTTTCGGTGACCCTACAACACATGT
>JAPLZT010000117.1 GCA_026394855.1 Candidatus Woesebacteria bacterium | reverse complement strand
CCTCAATATAAGTATCAAAATAAAGATACAAATTTTGAAATTACCTGTGGGTCGGGATTTGGCGGCGGCGGATGTGGATTAGCTAACCAAAAAATACAAGATAAATTCTTCGCTAATGGAACAGAAATAAACGGCTGTTTGGAACGGAATATTACAAATAAAACTGTTAATTTATGGTTAACATATCTGACTTTAGGAACCGATAAACCAACATTCAGTTTCACGGCTTCTGCAGGAGATACAAATGACAACGTAAATCTTATTAACCAAATCCTCTCGACTTTCAAATTTACTGATTGACAGAATAGTACCATTAGTGGTACTATTCCGGTATGAGTACTTTAAGTCAGGTTTTACCGGCCAACGAAGCCAGGTCAAACTTTTACCAAATTCTTGAAGAAGCAGGTCAAAACCTACGCCTTTTTACCATTACCCACCGGGGCAAGCCTCCTGTGGTAATTATGGCCGCCGAGGAACTTGAAAGCTGGCGGGAAACGCTTGAAATTATGACTAATAAAAAATTGATGGCCGGTATCGCCAAAGCCCTCTCTTCTTCTAAGGTCTATACTCAAAAAGAAGCGAATAAACTTATTGGCTGGTAAGATTAAGTTATGGAGCTTCTTTTTAAAGGTGAGGCGATAAAACAACTTAAAAAAATCGGCTCCAACGATCAGAAAAAAGCCAGGAAAAAAATTAACGGTTTATTAACCTACCCTCTAGCAGGAAAACCGCTCAAGGGAAAACTTTCTGGATTGTATAGTTTAAAGGCTTGGCCCTTAAGAATTATCTATACCTTCAACCCCAAAAACCAAACGATTACTATTCAAACAGTTGAATATCGCGGAGGGGTATATAAAAATTGACCCCAACTTTTAAATTTATTGATTAAAACTCCTCAACTTTTACCTTATCTTTTCCTCTCTCTACCCATTCCAGCATCTCGGATTCCTTTAGAAGACCTTTTTGAGCTCCGACAAAAGAAACAACCGAGGCTGAATTTACTGTTCCCCAGATTAGAGCTTCTTTTAAGTCTTTCCCTTTAATAAGTGCTGAGATCATCCCGCTTCCAAAGGCGTCCCCCGCCCCCGTTCTTTCGGTTACTTCCTGCGGGTAAATTCCGCATTTAATAAACTTTTGGCCATCAAATGCTAATGATCCTTCCGGACCATCTGTAACAATGCATATTTTTGGTCCAAGTTTTGAAACTAAAGTTAACAGTTCCTTTTCTTTTCCATGAGAATCCGGAAAATTAGTTAGTTTTTCTGCTTCTTCACGATTTACGTATAAAATATGGCTTAGGGAAAGAACTTCTTTGATTCCCTCAACTCCCCCCTTCATTTGCCATGTTCCGGGGTTAAATGCAAGTTTAATTTGTTGGTTTTTCTTTAACCAATCTATGAAATGATTGTAAAAAGGCCTGAAAGTTTCTCCCATGCTGGTTAAATAAACCCAAGGAGCTACGGGAAGGACAACCGGAAATTCATAGCTTCTGGGGGCATGATACGTAAAAATAGTTCTTTCTCCTGAATAATTGATAATTGTTGAGTAATTAGATGATGTTGCGGGTTGTCTTGAAATAAATGAAGTATCAACCCTTTCTTTAATAAATCTTTCTATTATCAAATCTCCAACAGTATCTCCCCCTAAAGTCAAAACAATTGCATCTTTTACACCGAGTCTCGAGGTGCCAACCGCATTATTGGCGGCATTTCCGCCAATTGTAAATTCAAGATCCCTTACCGGAATTTTATCTCCGTAGGAAAAACAGATTTTGCACTCTTTTTTATCCAGTTCGCAGACGGTTTCCGACTCCAATGGTGTCATAAAAACATCAACCGTTGCATCCCCTATTGTTAATAAGTCATAATTTTCTTCGTTCATGTCAGTTCTCCCTTCCGGGCAAAAAAAACCTTTCTTGCTCTATTGATAAATACTTCCTGGGCAATCTTAATGTTTTCATCAAACCCCTTCCAGGAATTTAATGCCTCTTCCTGCAAGGCTCTGCCGAAAGAAAATGAAAGAGGAAAGGAAATTCCGTCAAGGTTTTTTTCAATTTCGTTTAAGTTATCGGTTGCCTCATTGGGACTTTGGCCTCCCGAGAGGAAAACTACTCCGGCAATTCCGGAAGGAACGGAGTTTTTAAGAGTTCTCACGGTTACTTTGGCTACTTCCAGTGGGGCAGCTTTTACACCGTTATCTTTTCCGGGAAGAACCATGCTGGTTTTAAGGATCAATGAACTCAAATCAACACCTTCGGCTACAAGTTTCTCAAAAAGAAGCTTTAATACTTTAGTTTCTATTTCTTCGCACCTTGTGGTTGTATGGTTTCCGTCAAGAAGAATTTCGGGTTCAACAATGGGAACAAGGCCAACCTCCTGAGAAATCTTGGCAAACTTAACCATTCTTCCCAAGTTTTCTTCTAAAAAGGAGTCTGTGGGGGTGGTATCGGAAATTCTAAATACCCCCCTCCACTTAGTAAATTTTGCACCCATTTCCAAATATTCTTTTAGCCTTTCGGGAAGTCCTTCTAAGCCTTTAGTTGCCTCTTCCTCCCCTTCGCCAAAAGGTTCCAAACCCTCATCAACTTTAATTCCCGGAATAATTGCCTTTCCTTCAAGGATTTTCCCTAAACCTTGCCTAATTGTTTCGTTATATAAAATAACTCCGCTTATAAACTCTTCTATACCAACAGCCGTAAATAACATTTTCCTGTATTTTTTATTGAGTTCCGGAGTTGAAGTTAGGTTAATTGCCTCAAACATTTTTGTAATGGTTTTTGTGCTTTCATCGGCAGCCAAAATACCCTTGGAAGATGCAACCAATCTTTGGGCAGTTTCTTTCATCTCTTAAGTTTAACATGATACAATAAATTTATGGAACCCCAAGCTGCATCACAACCACAAACACCACCTATTCCACACGCACCACAAGTGAAAAATTCATTGGTTTTAATTATGTCTATTCTTTTAATTGTTACTGTAGCTATTGCCGGTCTTTTCTACTTCCAAATTCAAAAACTTTCCAAAGAACTTTCCAAATATCAAACCCAAAATACCAAAGTAACAACAAATACAACAAAAGAGGAAACTTGCACAAACTGTGTCGATAATAAATACAAAATATCATTCGAGGTACCAACCGGCTATCTAGGTTACATCAAAGATAAAGGTTACGCAGATGATTACACAATCCTTAAAACATATGACCAACCACAAAGAGTAAATTCTAGTATTGGCGTATCTTTTTTCCCCGAGCTTTATTATCCCGTTAGCACTTGTGAGGATGCCAATGTTAATTTTCGCAACGTGGATTTAAATGAGTTATACCACGTACACCTAAAAAACATGCGTGTCGGCGAAACAAAAACAATTGATGGTGATGGTTCAGTTATGGATAAATTTTCGCAATACGATCGTATGAACGATGCAAAAATTGCTGGCAAAAACGCCACAGTTTTTATCAACAAAAACATCTGGGAAGGTGGCCCAGATGTGGTCGAAAAGTTATATTTTATTGAAAATGGGGATAGTAATTCTTTTAGCAGTTATATAGTTGCTATTAATAGTTTAGTTTATCCCGCCTCCAATCACGATGAAATCAATACAGATATTCTTGAAAAAATCCTCTCCTCATTCAAATTTACAGAAGCAGCACCTTTGGCAACTCCTACCCCTCTTTAAATCTTCTTTGAATGTTTTTTGAACCAAGTGGCTATACTCTCTATATCCATTTTCTTTGATTCAATTTTTAGGGGTAAATCTATTAATTCTTCTTTTGACATTTTTACTACATAATCGTTTATAAAAAGAAATCTTGCAGTACTGACCATTGCGGTTCTTTTGTTTCCATCAACAAACGGATGATTAAGAACAAGTGAGTGAATCAAAGCAGCAGCTTTTGAAAATACATCAGGATATAGATCAAATCCCCCGAAAGTTGCCTGAAGGCGGGACGCTGCAGATATTAGAAGATTAAAATCACGTACGCCGTGTGAGCCACCATATCTATTTATTTGGTCATAGTGAATGGCTAATATCTCATCTAAGCTCAAAAAGTTGATGTCCACTTATTTACTAGCTAATTCTTGTAAAGCAGAACCATACTCTCTGTTGAAGCCGTCAAGCCAATTTAGAAAGTTGGGGGTGATAAAAGATTTATTTACCTTGCCTCCAACTTCAGTAATAACAACAGTTTTTCCGTCAGAGGCCACATCAACCACAATATTACTTCCCGTCTTTAAACCAGTCTTTTTTTTAACTTCGGGTGAAAGAGCAACAACGTCACTGTTCCCTGCTTTAAATATCGTTTGTAATTGCATGTTAGTACGATGTTATAACAGATATTGACCCGTGTCAAGAGTTCTTGCGCAAAATAACTCTTTTTACCGCTTCAATTATATCTTTTGAGGTCATTTTGAATTTTTTAAACAGTTCTTCAGGTCTTCCTGATTCTCCAAAGCAATTGGGAACTCCTATAAATTCAATAGGAACAGGAAAATTTCTTGATAATATTTCCGAAACTGCCGAACCCATTCCCCCGTCTATTTGATGCTCTTCACAGGTAACAACCGCTCCTGTCGTTTTTGCGCTTCTTATTATTGTTCTTTCATCCATAGGTTTTATAGTGTGGTTGTTAACCACTATCGTTTCTATCCCTTTACTGTCTAATTCTTTAGCGGCGGCAAG
>JAPLZT010000099.1 GCA_026394855.1 Candidatus Woesebacteria bacterium | reverse complement strand
CCCGCCGAAAAAAGTATGGGCAAAAGCTGAAATGATAAAGCCCAAATTAATGGGAAGAAAAAGAAAAATGATGTTTGGTATATAGAAGAATGGAGCTTGAGGATCAGGAAGAAGCGGAGTTCCTGAAAGAATCATATTATTCCAAAATGGAATTTGGTGATTATTAATAATTTGTTCTTTAACAAAAAAGTAAATGGGCCAGAAAAACTCCTGAAGGTCATTATTCCTGTCTACAAAAAGTTTGGGATTAATAAATATGGGTAGATAAAAAATTAAAGTTGCAAGAAAAATAGTGAAATATGGGAAATATTTGTTTCTGATCAGATTCATTACCAAAAGTTTATCACTTTTGCTAAACTTCTAGTATGAAGTGCAAAAAATTTCTAACAAAGTTTAGCTGGCTATTAATTATTATTCCGGCAATTTTTGTTTTTAAACATATACTTTTCGGTAAACTTCCGACTTGGGGCGATGCACCATTTTTTTACCCCGAAGGATTAAAAGAACTTTTTTCAGAACCTTTAACTTGGGTAGGCAGAGGTGCTAATTTTGGCGGGGTCAATAACATTTTATGGATTTATCCGTTAATGTTTTTATTTGGCCTATTGAATAAATTATTTTCTTTTGGCAGCGATTTTTTAGTTAGACTTGTATTTTATTTCCCATCATTAATATTTGCCTTTATTGGACCGCTTTTGTTAACTAGATATTTAAAACTTTCTAAAATAACTCAGTTTTTTTCCGTTTTAACCTATTTGCTTTCTACATACTACATACTGCTCGTAGATGGCGGTCAGATTGGTATCTCTTTAGCTTACGGGCTTTTCCCACTAATTATTCTTCTTGGTAAGAAAATGCTTGATAGTTTTAATCTTAAGACGTTAATTGGTTTTATCTTAATATCCTTTATTTTATGTCTAGTAGACCCAAGAATTTCAATTATTTCTTTTCTAACCCTTTTTGTCTGGCAGGCAGTTGAGAATTGGAAAAAAGTTTACTCACTTTTCATTGCAGGTATTTTATTGATCCCTTTAAACTTTTATTGGATATTACCTCTTATTAAGATTAAGGGGGAAGCTTTAAGTACTGGTGTTACGGGTCTGCAATTATCATCTTTATTAAATGCTTTTTTTCTTTATGCCCCTCATTGGCCGGATAATATATTTGGTAAAGTAGTTCAGCCAAGTTTTTATTTTATTTTAATTCCAATTTTTATTTTTGGGGCACTTACTTTGAAAAGAAAATCGAAGCTTGTTTTTACGTTGACACTTTGTTTTTTAATCTTTGCATTTATCTCCAAAGGATCTTCCGCTCCGTTTGGAATCTGGTATGACTATTTAATGAAGCTTCCTTTTGGTTTTGCCTTCAGAGACTCAAGTAAGTTTTTTATCCCGCTTATTTTGTTTGGCGGAATACTAATAGGAGAAATGGTTGAGGAGGTTGGGTTAAAGATAAAGATTTTTCCAGTACTTACATATCTTTACCTTCTTTTTCTTATTTACCCGGCTCTATTGGGAAAACTAAATTTTAATTTATCGAGTAGAAGTGTTGGGGGTGATTACGGGGCAATTTACCAAAATCTTAAAGATAAACAGGGTTTTTTTGGGACTCTTTGGTTTCCCGAAAAACATCCATTGGGTTACGAAATTGCAGGAAAGGAGGTAATTGGCGCCAAAGATATTATTTTGTCTAAACCGTTTGCTTTTATTAATGCATCGGAAGATCCATATAATTTTTTAAATAACTCAAGCTATGTAGACTGGCTAAGAGTTTTGGGAGTCAAATATCTATTTTTATCTGGTGACCAAAGAAATATAAGACCTACCGAAAAAGATGTAAAGGATTGGACAACAATTAAAAGTTTAGTTTCCGAAACTTCTGGTTTGAAACAACTGAATTGGGGAACCAGTATCCCTAGTTATGAAATAGAAAAAGCAAATTTACCCAAATTTTATTTTGTTAAGAATTTAATTGCGGTTGTCGGTCCAATGCTGGAAAAGCCTGTTGCATCCGTCTATCTTGAAGACGGAAAAGTAGATGTTGATAGTTTAATGGGTAAAAACAAAGATTCAGTAAAAATATTATTTAATTCAAAAGAGAAAGTCGATTTAACAATGGTTTTTCTAAAAAATTACTTTACGTCAGTTAAAGAAAGCGCTTTTTATAATTGGGCATTTTATGAACCCGGAGATTTTTTGAAAGCAAAATACGAACTATTAATAAGGGGTTTTAAATA